>PWLN01000313.1 GCA_003559375.1 Balneolaceae bacterium
AACCGGCACTTCCGACAATCTTCTGCCAATTGAATTTGCAACCCTGTCAATCATACTGCTCGAAACCAGAGTTTTGCCAACGGCGGCATCTTTGCTCCAACCCGGCCGGTTCTGAAACAGATAATAAATCGCAACTGACAGGTAATGATTCGGGTTCATCAACCCGGTTTTGGTCACAATTCCGTGGCGGTCAAAATCGGTGTCGTTTCCGAATGCAATGTCATACTTATCTTTCAGTTCAATCAAACTTGCCATTGCATAGGGAGATGAGCAATCCATCCGGATTTTGCCGTCTTTATCCACAGTCATGAAGCTGAATGTCTGATCAATCCTTGGATTCACGATCTCCAGGTTCAATCCATACATCTCAGCAATAGGTTCCCAGTACGCGATGCCGGCTCCACCCATGGGATCTGCCCCTATCCTGAGGCCAGATTCCCGGATAATGTCCATGTCCAGCACATCATTCAGGCCGACAACATAAGGCTGTATATAATCAAAAGTTTTGGTTCCCGGTTTTTTGAGTGCTTTTTCAAATGGAACCCGTTTCACCCCGTCTAATCCTTTTTTCAGATAATGATTGGCGGCGTTTTCAATTTCTTTGGTAATTTCACTTCCGGCAGGTCCGCCATGAGTAGCATTGTACTTAAAACCACCGTCGGATGGCGGATTGTGTGATGGTGTGATCACCACACCATCTGCTTTTGGATTTGAAGCAATGCTGTTCCAGCTCAGGATTGCGTGTGATACAGCCGGTGTTGGAGTGTACCCGAAACCCTCCTGGTAGCGGATTTCAATGTTGTTGGCTGCAAATACTTCAAGTGCAGATACCATAGCCGGTTCCGACAGTGCATGAGAATCCATTCCAATAAAAAGCGGCCCTTTAATCCCTTTTCTCAATCGATAATCGGCAACAGCCTGGCTAATAGCAAGAATATGGTCTTCATTAAATGTATTATCGTTTGCCGTTCCCCGATGGCCCGATGTGCCAAAAAGCACTGCATGAATGGAGTTATCCGGATCAGGGCTCTTACTGTAATAATTTGTGATTAACCGCGGAATATTCTCAAGAATGGTATGTGGCGCTTTTTTGCCTGCAAGTTCGTGAGTAGCCAATGTGAGACCTCCTGTTAAGTTGTGTTATTCATTAGAATTAAAAATGGGTGATAATACAGAAAATGGCAAGTAATCCCGGTTTGTATCACATAAAAAATTAGGTATCCATATCAATTTAGCTATAAAGCTTATTTTCTATTGTTACCTGTTTGCATAATGATGGCATTTGTTATTCTGTTCGTCTGCCTATCGGGAATATTCCTTTTTGGCACATCCCGCTATTATCAGGAATAGAAAAAGTACGGTTATAACAAATCGTATCATGGACAATCCAACTTTATAAACTTGTTTAAAATCAGACATCCTATTCCCATATGCCCTTTCTCAATAAGCTCCAAAAGAGAAAAATGGTAATCTCGTCAAAAAACTATTATTGAGAACTTAGCATTATTATAAAACCTTCTGCCAATAAATGTAATATTTTTACTGAACGTATTGGTGTGAAATGGTTTTAGAGTCTTGTATTTTTTCGAGTAAGCTCTTTTTGAAATATGTAATCTACAATCCCGACCCTAATGAACTTTTTGGAGACAGGCAGGTTGTCCGGATCGAATGGATAAGAAAAACAAAGCCATATTTTTGCGACTCACTCAATTAAAAGATTAAAGTTATTATACTAAATAAAATATACCATCATTTTGGAATCTAACAGACATATTGGTTTCTGGGGCGCAACGGGAATTGGAGTTGGTGCAATGATTGGTGGTGGGATTTTGGCACTTGCGGGAGTTGCTTTTTCAGTAAGTGGTCCGTCAGCAATTTTTGCATTTCTACTAAACGGATTCATAGCTTTTATCACTGTTTTTAGTTTTTCGGAAATGGCAGCAGCCCACCCTCAAAATGGTGGTATCTATACGTTTTCGAAAAAAGCGTTATCGGTACAGGCGGCCTTCGGGGTAGGGTGGGTTGTCTGGTTCGCATCAATCGTTGCTACTGTATTATATGCGCTGGGATTTGGTTCATTTGTACTTATCGCACTACAACAAATGCTTCCCGTGATTAAGGAGTCGGGCTTTAGTCCGCGATTTATAACGGCTTCACTCGCCTTAATGGCATTATTGTTTTTTACCTGGCGCTTAAGCACAGTTGGCGGCGGCAGCGGAATGCTTGCCAATATTGGCAAACTAATCGTATTCGCAATTATTATTGCTGCAGGATTGGCCATGACCGTTAAAATCCCGCTTTCTGAATTAACATCAAGTTTTCAGCCCTTCTTTACAGGCGGAGTAACCGGTGTTTTGGCCGCAATGGGATACACATTTATAACCGTACAGGGATTCGGGCTGATTACGAACGTGGGCGGGGAAATCAAGAATCCTGCGAAAAATATACCCCGGGCCATGATGGCTACGGTATTTATCGGACTGGCAGTTTATATCCCTATACTCTTTGTTGTTGCAACGGTTGGAGTACCGGCCGGTGAAACGGTTACCTCTATGAGTGCTCAAAATCCTGATGCGGCAGTAGCGGTTGCAGTGCAGCAATTTATGGGCCCGTTTGGATTTTGGCTGGTGATCGTAGCCGGTGTTTTTTCGATGTTAACCGGACTTGAAGCCAATATATTTGCCGCTTCCAGAGTGGCTAAAGTAATGGCACAAGACCGCACACTGAACTATCAGCTTTCCCACGTTGATAAAAAAACCGGACTTCCAACAACAGCAATATATGTGACCGCAGTTTTGGTAGGCTTGGTTATCATTTTGCTGCCGGATGTAGCCGCCGCCGGTGCAGCTTCCGGCCTTATTTTTCTCGTTACCTACGCGCTGGCACATGCTATCAGTATGCTGATGCGGAACCGAAATTTTGAGAGTACTAAACACTTCAGAACACCGCTCTATCCCTTCATTCCAATTTTTGGGATGGTGGCCTGTTTTGGTTTAGCGGCATTCCAGGCGTTCGTAGAGCCCGCAGCTGGATTAATATCACTATTTTGGCTGATTTTTGGTGGTGCAATTTTTATCCTTTTTTTTATTAAAAATGCCCGGATAATGGACGCTTCCGAAGAAGCTTTAAATCCTGAATTAGTAAAACTCCGGGGGTTGAACCCGCTTGTTTTGGTTCCAATCGTAAACCCGGAGAATGCTGAATCGAAAATTTTTCTGGCGAATTCTATGGCTCCCCCTCGTTATGGCAGAGTGCTTTTATTGTCGATTGTGTTGCAAGAACAAGAAAATATCAAGTTTGATAAAGCACTTGAAAACAATCAAAAAGCGATGTCTAAAGCCATTAAGACATCTGTTTCGTCGGGATTAAGGCCAGACACGTTAATCACTATAGCCGAAGAACCCTGGGCCGAAATGGCACGAGTGGCCAAATTTCACAGTTGCAAAAGTATTCTGATTGGTTTGAGTAACATCACAGAACTTCAAACTCAAAAGGACATTGACAGACTGGTTAATGCAGTGGAATGTGATGTCGTAATTTTCAGGCAACCATTTAGCGGCTGGAAAATATCTGATGTTAAAAAAATTCTCGTTCCGGTTGCCGGGTTCTCAGAACATGATTTGTTACGGGCACGATTGTTAGCAAGCTTATGGCGGGAAAACCAGCCGATGGTTTCATTTGTTCAAATTTTGCCGACCAATACCCCAACTGACGTTGTTTCTAAAAGTCATAAAAAATTACATTCGTTTGCTTCTCAAATCATTCCCGGGGAAAAACGCAGCCGTATTTATTTGGATGATAATCCGAAACAGTTACTGATTTCTCTATCCAATAAATCCGATTTGGTCATATTAGGATTGACAGCACCTGGTCCGAATCGACCTGTTTTAGGTAACTTACCGATTGCTTTAGCTACAGATACCTCGTGTGGATTGATTTTTATCAACAGGAAATAAACAATGATGATGAAATATGTGAATACATCAATAAAATGTAATACTACAATTGCAAAGTAACTGAAAAACCATCTACGCTGAAACTTGCTTCCATGCGATGGCGAATTTGGACTGATAATTCACCATTATTATAAAACATACTGTCTATAAATGTAATATTGCCTGATATATGGATGAAGTAAATACCCGGGAAACAGGCAGCGAAAAGACAAACCGGAAAACCGGTTAAAAGATGAATAGTATAACGGGCAATGTAAGGGAGAACCGGATAGTTTGATTTCTTCTGAGAGATAAGCTAACAATAGTGATGACAGGTAAGTGCCGGGATGCACTTACCTGTAAGGCATCATACAATTCACAAACCTTAACTGCAGGCAACCGTTTCAAGGTTTTGATTCCAACAGCTTTTTATCCCATCGTCTATAATATATCCCGCTAAATTTGCGGTATTCCAGTAAATATCTTTCTCCCAGCCCGATTCCAGATTTTTGTATTCAATCTTGTAATCAGGACTGCTGGTTTGATAGCTTATCTCAAAAATTGGTATCTGGCTGTTGCTGCCTTCTGCAAATATTTTAAACATTGTATCCATTTCGGTATCGTTTTTCATATTCCAGCTGAATTCAAGAATTGGTGTTGTATTTCCCTGATATGAGGGGAACAAACTCCAATTACCACTTTTTCCATCAGTACTCGTAAAACCTTGCATAATCTTCAGATTATTCACAGACTCACCGCCTGCTACATCCAGCGTGAGGTATAAATTCCAATCATAACCACCATTTGCCACCTTTGATGTAAGTTTCATCTCAGTAAATATACCCGGCGTTTGATAGGAGTATGTCCAGTTCCACACGTTATCCGCGAATTTTGGTTGTGCAAGTTCTGCCAGGCCAAAGTAAGCAAAACCTGATGCGCTGTATACATTCAACAGATTTGCAGCATTCACCGCATATGTATAAGCTTCGGAATAGGCATCATCGTTGAGGGAATTGTTTCCATCAATTTTCATTGGTGGTCGTTGTAAAAAGTAGGATACATCAATCTGAATTTGTTCAAAATCAGGAAATACAGGAATATCATCCTGTTTATTTGATGTTGGGCTGTCACTGCAACTGGCAAGCATATGCAGTAAAATTCCTAAAATCAGTGTTCTTTTAATATGTTTTATTGGGTTATTGCTCACGGTGATCATAATCTTATACCAAAGTTTGATGGATATTGAATTTGCATTTCCGGGTTCATACCGGTTTTTCATGATTAGCGTAAAAAAAATTCACTTCGGGTCATTACATTCAAATAATTTTTCATGTATTGAAATGATAATTTGCTTATTCTCCCGTTGGCATTGCTCACCTGTGTTTACTGAAAATACCTGGTGAAAACTGCTTGGCTTATAGCTCTCCCGGCCGGATATATTTTCAGAATCTTACACTTGCCATTGAATTGAAACCAAACGTAGCATATTATGGATCATGATATCACTGAGCTTTTGCATGAAGTAAAGCAGGGTTCTGATGCTGCATATAACAAGCTTTTTGCACTTGTCTACAGCCAGTTAAAAGAGCTTGCCAACAAACAAATGGTTAAGGAACAAATTGGACACACCTATTCTCAAACTGATCTTGTTCATGAGTTATTTATCGATTTGGCCAATAAAAAAAGTATAGACTGGAAAAACCGTGTCCATTTTTTCAGTCTTGCCTCTATTTGCATGAGGCAGTTATTGATTGACTATGCCCGGAAAAAATTTGCCTTGAAACGGGGTGGGCACAATAAAAAAAATTCGTTTATCGAAGAACTATTCAGCACTGAAGAACAGGCAGAAGAGCTGATTAGCCTGGATGACGCCTTGAAAAAACTTGAGAAACTGAATAGACGATTATCAGACGTTGTGCAATATCGTTTTTTTGGGAACATGACACTCGAGGAAATTGCTGAAGCTACCGGAGTCTCGGAAGCAACAGTAAAGCGCGACTGGTCGAAAGCCAGGGGATGGCTGTACCATGAACTACACATAAAAATATGATCATTTTCTGAGCTTTCTGATTTTCTGATTACGCTAGGATATTCAGATCACAAAATATTTATATTCTAACATTGGATTATGACCTCCACAGAATATTGGGGCAGAATAGAAAAATTGATAGATCAGGCCCTTCTTTTAAATAAAGAAGACCGGATTTTATTTTTAAAGAACGAATGTTACGGCCATGATGACTTGTACCGCGATGTGTGCGATTACCTTGCCTCTATCGAAATAGCAGAAGAAAACAGATTTCTTGAAGGCGGGCTTCAGCAGCACCTCGATATCATTAGTGAGGCAGCCGACAGTGAAAATCACGAAGGTTTCCAAAACTACCTGAATCGCTCAATAGGGCCATATCAGCTTGCAGAGATCATCGGTGAGGGTGGAATGGGTGCTGTTTATCGTGCCAAACGCACCGATGGAGAGTTTGATCAACAGGTTGCATTTAAATTTCTGAAAAACGGGAATTATTCTCCGCAAATGCGCGAAAGATTCAGAATTGAAAAAATCATCCTTTCCAGATTAGACCATCCGAATATTGCCCGCCTTATTGACGGTGGAGTTACTGCTGATGGCATACCCTATTTGATAATGGAATATGTAGAGGGACTACCGTTAGATCTGTATTGCAAAAGAAATCGCCTAACAATCACCGACAGGGTTAAACTATTCCGTACGATCTGTGGAGCTGTTCAATATGCCCATTCACAACTTGTAATTCACCGGGATCTGAAACCCCAAAATATTTATGTTACCGGCGAAGGAGTTGTAAAAATACTCGATTTTGGCATTGCAAAACTGATGGATGAAGACCCCGATGGCCTGGCACATCTGCAAACACGGCAGGGTCAGTATCTGCTTAGCCTGCAGTATGCTGCACCTGAACAGATCTCAGGAGGCGACATATCAACCACCACAGATGTTTATGTACTCGGTATACTTCTCTACGAAATGCTTACCGGCCGGTATCCATACGATTTTAAAAATAAAACCCTTCATGAAGCCAGGGAGATATTATTACATCAGGAGCCTGTGAAGCCTGCAAGGAATGAAAATTCAGAAATTGGAAGTATCGCTGATGATCTGAATGCAATAATTCTGAAAACACTCAGAAAAGACCCCGACGGGCGGTATCAGACGGTAAACGAATTGCTCGAAGATTTACACCGCTTTGATATCAGCTTACCGGTTCATGCAAAAAAAGGGGGGTACCGTTATCGTTCAGGAAAATTCCTTGAAAGAAACCGTTATGCCATAGCAATCGCACTAACGTTGGTTACCATAACCGTTTCTTTTTTGATATATCATATCCGAACACTCGACGAGCAGGTTAAACGGGCTGAACTGGAAGCGGAAACAGCCACAGCCGTCACAGATTTTCTGGTTTCTATGTTCGCATCATCCGATCCTGCAGAAAATGTAGAAAAAGATATTACCGCGCGTGATCTGTTAGCACGGGGTGCAGAACGAATAGGTGATGAGGGGCTGAATCCTGAAACTAAAATAAAATTGTTATTTGCGCTTGGCGATGCAACGACAAAGCTCGGCGACTATGAGCAAGCCGAAGAGTTTTATATGAAGGCAGATTCTTTATCCCGGCATTTCTTCGATGATGAAAGTTATGAAGTTGCCTATTCTATCATGAAATTGGGTGCTTATTTGAAAGAGAGAAGAGATTATGAAAGGGCAGAAATTCAGCTGAATAAAGCCTTGGCATTTTTTGAAAAAAACTCACACCAATACCCCCTCAATTACGCAAGTATCCTTTTTAATCTCGGGTCGAGTTATCAGGCTACCGGCCGTGCCGATTCATCCCTCTTTTTTCTTGAAAAAAGTTATGAAATCTACCTCAGGGAAAAACCGGATGAATCTTATTTATACCTCCAGAATACAATTGCCCAGGCATACCGAACCCTGGAAAGGCTTGATGAAGCTGAACAAATATATATCCGTATCATTGAAGAAATTGAAAGAAAACCCGAATCTGACTATCCAACATATATATCTGTACTCAACAATCTTGCACTTTTATATTTGTCGAAGGAGGATTTACCAAATGCTGAAGAATACCTGAAAACGACTCTTGATGTAACCCGGCTTGTTTATGGTGATTTGCATCCAAACACCATTATAATTTATGGGAATTTGTTATCCGTTTTGGCGCGCCAGTTCAAAATTGAAGAGATTAATGGTATAGGCAAAAATTATCTTCAGGTGAATCGTGAAACTTTTGGTGAAGAAAGCTGGCGCATGGCCACAGCAGAACGTACTATCGGCGCTATCTATTTTTCGCTTGGTCACTTTAATTTGGCTAACACCCATTTGGATCATTCTTACCAAATATTCAGCCGTGTACTCGGACCCGAACACAACTGGACTGTAAATACACAGCTCATTTACTCATACAGTCTGTTGAATGAGAGCAAAGAAACAGAAGGATTACAACATTATAATTCAGCAATTCTTCTTTTAGAAAAGAATATCCTCACATTTGGTTTTTATGACCTGGAACATCTGAAATATTTCATAAATCATGCAGAAAAAAGCAGCAAAATTGCTCTTGGCGAAAAACTGTTGCGGGTAAAAGCACTGATTGAAGAAAAATCCTGACCCGGTGTAGTGAGCAGAAAATATGGTATCGATCCTGAATTTTCCGTAAATAACAGAAACATCAGGAATTCATCGATATACCACATACTATGGCTAAGGCATTACGGGTTTTCAGTTATATTATACTATCTGTCCTGGCACTCATTCTCATCCTCTTCATCTGGTTTTACCTGAGCCGTGCAATTCCCATCTGGCAGGCAAAATCCAAAATTGGTGCACCGGCTGCTACACTATATGCCGACGGACTTACTTTCCGGGACCTGAATAAAAACGGCATTCTCGATCCTTACGAAGACTCTCGTCTCCCGGTTGAAATCAGGGTTGAAGATCTGCTGAGTCAAATGACCCTGGAAGAAAAAGCCGGACTGATGTATCACACATTTATTTTCCCCGGTAAAGAAGGACAAATTGCCGGAGTATTGAACCCGATGAACCTTCTGCCTGTTGAATCGGCTCTCTTTAACAAGCACATGCACTTTTTTAATCTGTATATGATACCAGAGGGTAAACTTGCGGCAGTCTGGCTAAACCAAATTCAGGAACTGGCTGAACGGACACGGCTTGGCATACCGGTTACCATCAGTTCAGACCCGCGCCATACAGCGATGAGCGAAGGCGCCGCAGTTGCCGTCCACACTCCGGCTTTCTCTCACTGGACCGAACCCATCGGGCTTGCGGCTATCGGTGATACGGCTTTTGCACGTCGATTTGGTGAAATTGCCGCTCGGGAATATCGTGCTATCGGAATCCATACAGCCCTCCACCCGATGGTGGATCTTGCCACAGAGCCCCGATGGGGACGTATCAGCGGAACATTTGGTGAGGATGCTGAATTGAGTTCGGCGCTTGGTGCAGCATATATCAGAGGCTTCCAGGGCGATACACTCAGCGCAACAAGCGTCTCCACCATGACAAAGCACTTTCCCGGCGGCGGCCCTCAGAAAGACGGCTGGGATGCACATTTTGAGTATGGAAAAGACCAGGCATATCCCGGAAATAATTTTCACCACCATCTTATTCCGTTCGTTGCTGCCATTGAAGCCGGCACTGCCCAAATGATGCCCTATTACGGTGTGCCCGCAGGGCAAACCAGTGAGGATGTGGCGTTTGGTTTTAACAGGGACATCCTCACCACGCTCCTCAGGAATGAAATGGGATTTGAAGGGATAGTATGCACCGACTGGAATATTATCAATCCGCTTAAAATATTCGGCTTTGAACTGATGCAGCCACGCGCATTTGGAGTTGAACATATGTCACCACTCGAGCGCACACAAAAAGCGATTGAAGCCGGTGTTGACCAGTTTGGAGGAGAATCCTCACCGGAGCAGATCGTACAGCTCGTAAACAACGGACTGCTTTCAGAAACCCGTATTGATGAATCTGTCAGAAGGCTGCTGACCCTGAAATTCCTCCTCGGCCTGTTTGATAACCCTTATGTGGATGTTGATCGTGTTGATGAACTACTGGCAACGGATGAAGCGGTACGGCTCGGGTATGAATCGCAGCTACGATCACAGGTGCTTCTGACCAATCAAATCATTGACGGCAAGCCGCTGCTTCCGCTCGAGAATGGCAGCTTAAAACTATATGTGGAAGGGCACAACCCGACTGTCGCCGCATTGTTTGGTGACATCGTGGACAATCCTGATGACGCTGATGTTATTATACTAAACATCAACCCACCGTTCGATCCGGGTTACGGCCGCCTGGCCGGGATTCAAATTTTCCGGGAAGGGCGGCTCTATTATACGGCCGACGAACTTGAACCGGTTTTGGCATTGCTGGAAAAAAAACCCGCGATCGTGACAACCTACCTCGAGCGACCGGCCATTTTAACAGAAATTGCAGAAAAAGCAGGTGCCATACTGGTTAATTTTGGCGCCACAGACCAGGCCGTTTTTGATATCATTTTCGGAAATTTCAACCCTGTTGGAAAACTTCCGTTTGATATGCCATCCAGTTGGGAATCGGTACTCGACCAGATGGAGGATGTGCCTTTTGCCCTTGAAAATCCCTTATTCAGATTCGGGCATGGATTGGGTTTTTGACTGGGGAAACATGGGATTTCTATTCGGGTAAGATGTTGGCGCCACCTCGAAAATGGGTTCGATGATGAACCAGATACTGGGGAATGATAGAAATACCATGTTTGTAGTTAGGGAATCGTGCCGAGAAAAACATGGTATGTTTATACGTGCTCAGCACATGGTTCGACATCGAAGAACAGATAAGGGGCGAACCGTTGCAGGATATCGAATAAACATACCATGTTTGGGGCGTTGGGGGTATGTATCAGGGGAAACATGGTATGTTTATACGTATCCAGAACATAGCTCAACATCGAAAAACAGATAAGGAGTGAACCGTTGCATGACATGGGGTAAACATACCATGTTTGGGGGCGTGGGGGCGTGTCAAGAGAAACATGGTATGTTTATACCTACTCAGCATACGGCTCGTCATCGAAGAACAGATAAGGGGTGAACCGTTGCATGGCT
>PWLN01000465.1 GCA_003559375.1 Balneolaceae bacterium
ATCTCATCATAAAGCTCTCTGATGAGGTCAAAAACAACATCAGTTTCGCCAATCACACTTGTTGATAAATAGTTTATATCTACTTCCACATCATGTTGTGCCAAAAATTCAATAATATCCTGTACTTTTTCTTTAGGATGATCCGAATAAAGAGGGATATAGGTAAGTTGTGCAATGGTTTTCATAACAACATATATTAATATTCGTTAATCTTGTATGAGTGTCTAAAGGAACTTTTTGATTGAACAGAGTTAAAATAGTGTGCGCTAAGTTAAAAACCATAATTCAATTTTAAGTGTTATGAAAATTATTCATTCCATTTTAGTCACATTAATCGGTACTCTGCTGCTGATAAGTTGCAAAACCTCAAATGACACTGAATTTGGCACATTGCGGGTATTATTGACAGATGCACCCGGAAATTATGAAGCAGTATATGTCGACATACGTGAAGTAAGAATTCATAAAAGCAGCAATGCTGACGGCGGAGACAGCGGCTGGATAACGATTAACACACAGCCGATGATTGTTGACTTACTTGAACTTACTAACGGTAAATATGAGATATTGGGTGAGGTTGATCTGGAGCCGGGCCGTTATACTCAGCTCAGGCTTATACTCGGCGACCAAAATGATATCGTTATCAATGGTACCGCACACAAACTAACTACTCCCAGTGCACAGGAATCCGGCCTTAAATTGAACCTGAACGTCGATATTGAGGGTGGTGAAATGTATACACTGTTACTTGATTTTGATGCTTCAAGATCTATTGTTAAAGCCGGTCAATCCGGAAAATATCTGCTGAAGCCTGTTATAAATACCGCATGGCTTGAGCTTTCCGGAGCCATTGCCGGTACTGTTACTCAATCTGATGCTCTCCCATGGGTTTATGCCATAGCCGGCGCCGATACCGTGAGAGGAACCCGTGCTGCCGAAAACGGAGATTTTCTGTTAATTGGCCTTATTAGCGGTAATTATCAGGTTGCATTCCAGCCCTCGGCCGGCAACTATTCCGGCAAGACATTGCACGATGTTGAAGTTAATGCACCCGAAACCACAAATGTGGGTAGTGTGAATTTGGAAGATTAGGTTATTTTGCTTAAACGGCCTGTCTTGATTTTGGACAATAGACAATGGACTGACAGGTAAGAGCTATGTGGGCACAAACCCCGAGGGGATAAACAAGATGCTTGCGCTATCAAAATTCAGCATCCAGCATCCCGTATCTTTTCAATTCATCATTGAGTTTTTTTTAACCCGGGCAATGTTCCGGTTTTTTTTATGGAATTAACCAAAATCCGATACTGTTCTTTATGCAAAAATAAACTGGTTTCATTTAGATGAAATCCATAGTTTTCAGCTTGTGAGAAACAATAACTACCATATCACACATCATCACAGGCACCATAATGGTAGCCACGGGCATTTCGTGCATTAAACCCTTCCTTTTCGCACACCCTTTTTACTGCCATTTTTTCCAAACAAAAATTTTATTTACAATACCGGTTTACCATTATGAGAACTCTTGATTCATCCACATCGTTACGAATTGCCGTGCAAAAAAGCGGCCGGCTGACTGATAAAACCATCAACCTGCTTGAAGGTATCGGGCTGAAGTTTGATGACTATAAACGAAGCCTAATCGTTAAATGCCTTAATTTTGATGTTGAACTTCTGCTGATTCGCGATGACGATATTCCCGAATATGTTGAAGACGGCGTTTGCGACCTTGGTTTTGTCGGTGCCAATGTGGTTGAGGAAGACCAGGCAGACGTTACCGTACTACGAGGACTCAATTACGGTGTTTGCCGCCTTTCTCTTGCTGCACGCAGGGAAGATAATCTAAAAACACCCGAAGATTTTGCCGGAAAACGGATTGCTACAAGTTACCCGGGTATTACAAAACGTTTTTTTGAAAGAAATAATGTAGATGTAGAAGTCATTACATTATCCGGTTCGGTTGAAATCGCGCCACGTCTCGAAATAGCTGATGCCATCAGTGATCTGGTTTCAACAGGCAGCACTCTCAAAGCCAACGGACTTGAAGAAGTCATCAATATTTTTGACTCTGAAACGCAGCTCATCAAGACGATTAAACCACTTTCTGATGGGAAAAAAGGACTCATCAATAAAATACTTCAGCGAATCGAGGGATATCAGAAAGCGGCGCAAAGCCGGTATATTATGATGAATGCGCCACAGGAAGCTGTCCCGAAAATCAAAACCATTATTCCATCATTAAAAAGCCCTACGGTTATGCCGCTGGCCGACAACGGAATGGTGGCCATACATACTGTGGTTCCGTTATCCACTTTCTGGGATGTTATGGAACAACTAAAAGATGCCGGAGCCACGGGAATTGTGATGCTGCCAATAGAATCAATGATTGTTTAAATAGATATGAGTCTTGAGTTTTGAGATTTTTTACATTAACTCATGTACTGGGGCTTATGAATCAAGACCAGAAAATTCAGGCAAATGAAAAAATATTACCTCAATAATCTTAATGATAAAGAAACAGACGAGCTTTGCAAGCGGCCCAAGATGGATTTCAGCACTGTTTTTGAACAGGTTCAGCCCATACTTGATGATATTGAACGGCAAGGGGATTCTGCTGTTCGAAAATATACCCTGAAATTTGACGGGTTCGACCCGAGTCCAATAGCAGTTAATCCGGCTGATCTCGATGTAAGCCTGAGTGATAATGTAAAAAATGCTATCGACAGGGCAATGAATAACATTTTTCGCTTTCACAGGGAACAAATGACCGCATCTCTTGAAGTTGAAACCCAGGAGGGAGTGGTCTGCCGGCGTGTTGCAAGGCCTATTGAACGTGTTGGCCTTTACATTCCGGGAGGTACAGCACCATTGCCATCAACTGCGATGATGCTTGGGATCCCTGCACTTATTGCCGGTTGTAAAACCATTGTAATGGCAACACCACCGGATAAAGAGGGTAACCTGCCCGAATCCATTATCTATATAGCCCAAAAAACGGGTGTAAAAACCATTCTGAAAGCAGGTGGCGCACAGGCCATTGCGGCAATGGCGTTCGGAACTGAAAGTGTGCCCAAGGTGGATAAAATATTTGGCCCCGGCAATCAATACGTAACAGCAGCAAAGATGCTTCTTCAGAATAGTGATGCAATGGTAGCGATCGATATGCCCGCAGGCCCTTCTGAGGTGCTTGTCATTGCCGATAAACATGCTGATCCATCATTTGTGGCATCCGACCTGCTTTCCCAGGCAGAACATGGATCCGACAGCCAGGCAATACTCGTTGCGACACAAGATACGGATACAGATGCCATTCTTGAGGAGTTGAAGCAGCAACTTGATGCGCTGCCACGAAAACAGTATGCAGCACTGGCACTCGAAAAAAGTTACGTTTTGATTGCAGAAGACACAGAACAGGCTATGGAGTTCTCAAACCGGTATGCCCCGGAACACCTGATCATTAACACATCAGATGCAGACGAAATTGCCGAAAAAGTGATGAATGCCGGATCAGTATTCATCGGGCCATGGTCACCCGAAAGTATGGGAGATTATGCATCCGGCACAAATCATCCCCTCCCCACCTACGGATACGCAAAAATGTACAGCGGAGTGAATCTGCATAGTTTTCAAAAGTTTATAACCATGCAAAAAATCAATGAGCTGGGCCTTCAAAATCTCGGTCCCGCGGTTGAAACCCTTGCCGAACTTGAAGGACTTGATGCCCATAAATATGCCGTAAGCTTAAGGCTTAGGAAGCTTTAAAATCAGATGACTGAATCCATTTTTCAGAAAAATTGATACCTTTTCCGTCAAAGCACTTTACTCAACAAAATTGTATATATGCCCGAAATTGACATTAATTCACTCATTCGCCAGAATATCCGGAATTTGAAACCTTACAGAAGCGCACGGGACGATTTTGAAAAGGGCCTGCTGCTCGATGCGAATGAGAACAGCCTTGGCTCACCTGTGAGAAACCCACTTGACTTGCACCGCTATCCAACACCCGCGCAAAACACTCTCAGAAAAAAAATCGCAAAATGGCGGCATGTTGATTATGAAAATATTTTCCTGGGTGTGGGCAGCGATGAACCGATTGACCTTTTGATGCGGATATTCTGTGAACCGGGAAGAGATTCTATCATGGTTACCCCGCCCACTTATGGCATGTATAAAGTAGCGGCCAGCATTAACAATATCGAAGTGAAAGAGGTGCTGCTGACCGAGTCGTTTCAGTTGCGCCCTAAAGAAATTCTTGATGCTGCTGATCAGTCAACAAAAATCCTGTATCTCTGCTCGCCAAACAACCCTACAGCCAATTCGATGAAACTTACAGATATGGTGAAACTGGTTGTTTCATTTCCGGGGATTGTGGTAGTGGATGAGGCATATATTGACTTTGCAAAACAAGAATCGATGGTGCCATTGGTGCAGCAATACCCAAACCTTGTGGTACTACAAACATTTTCCAAATCATTTGGCCTCGCGGGTATCCGGTTGGGAATAGCCATTTCCAATCCTGAAATTATACGTGTGATGCTGCAGGTGAAGGCACCTTACAACATCAACAAGCTAACAGCAGATGTGGCAATGAAAGCGTTCGAAAATATGGCGTTGGCAAAGTTTAACATCGAAAAAATTCTCGAAGAACGGGATTATGTGGCAGAACAGCTCCTGCAGGCACCACAGGTAGAAATGGTTTATCCGTCGGATGCCAATTTTCTGCTTTTCAAAATCAAAGACGCCTTGCAAGTCTATCACAAGCTTGCGGAAAATGGGGTCATTGTTCGTTATCGTGGTAATGAACCGCACTGTGAAAACTGCCTCAGGGTAACCATCGGGATGCCCGATGAGAATATCAGGTTCCTGAAAACCCTTAAATTAATTATCGGATGAAAATTTTGATTGAACAAAGTGCGATTACATCTGAATCAGGGAAACTGCTGCCTTCTACCTGCCTGTTTGCAATCAAATATCTGCAGCTTCATGGGTATGAATTAGCTTTCGCTGAATCAGCCTTATCAAAAGAACAACAGGAACTAATTGAGTATGAACAAATTGTCCATCACACATTTGATATCGAAAATGCGGCAGGTATCATCATTAAAGAAGGGTCATATCGATTTATTTCAGGAGAAAATATTCTGACTGAAGCCGAAACATGGGAAAATCTTGTTAAAAAAATCCTGTTTCCCGAGAGAATTGCATCCATAATCCGGAATACGAAAGAAACCCGCATTTCTGCCACGGTTAATCTGGATGGTACGGGCAAAAGTGATATTAAAACAGGCCTGAATTTTTTCGATCACATGCTCGACCAAATCGCCAGGCATGGGCTCATCGATATAACTTTACATTGTGACGGTGACCTTCAAGTGGATGAGCATCATACAATTGAGGATATAGCCATTGTCCTGGGTATGGTAATCCGCAAAGCACTTGGGGATAACAAAGCCGGTATTCAGCGGTATGGATTTGTTTTGGCTATGGACGAATCACAGGCAACTGTGGCTATCGATTTGTCTGACCGCCCTTACCTCAGATGGAATGTGCCACTGAAACGTGAATACGTTGGAGACTTCCCAACTGAAATGCTGGAACACTTTTTTTATACGCTTGCAATGAACGCAAAAGCAACACTGCATGTTGATGCCAACGGAAAAAATGAACATCACATTATTGAAGCGGTGTTCAAAGGATTTGCAAAAGCCTTGCGTTTTTCCATTAGCAGAAACGAACGTAATATGGGAATACTTCCCACAACGAAAGGCACAATTTAAGTGAAAAGTGAAAAGTGAAAAGTCCGGGTGAAGCTTTTGTCATCTCATTCCGGCTACCTTGTATGACATTGCACAAGCGAGACGCTTGCGACATGTCACATCAACTAATTTACATTCCGAGATTCGTGACTGTCGCATTCGCTCCAGCTTTACGATTCGCTGGAATCACGAACGCACTTTTCACTTTTCACTCCCAAAAATAATATGATAGGAATCATCAAATATCAGGCAGGTAATCTGGCATCTGTTGCAAATGCATTGGATAGGCTGGGAGCTGAGTACTTTATATCAGATGATCCGGAAGAACTTGAAAAGGCCGATGCCATAATATTTCCCGGTGTGGGCCATGCCGCTGCCGCTATGGATGATCTCCGTGCAAAAGACCTTGATATCTGGTTAAAAAATACGAAGAAGCCCGTGCTTGGAATCTGTCTTGGTATGCAATTGCTTTTTGAATCCTCAGAAGAGGGTGATTGCAAAACACTTGGCATCATACCGGGGCGCCTTAAAAAATTTGATTCCTCAAAAGCGAAAGTACCGCACATGGGCTGGAATCAATTCGACCCGTTGAAAGAACATCCGCTGATTCATGGTATCGACAATAAACAATTTCTCTACTATGTGCACGGCTATTATGCACCTACCAATGAGTACACGCTGGCATCATGCAAATATATCCGTGATTTTGCTGCAGTAGTATCCAAAGACAACTTTATGGGAGTACAGTTCCATCCCGAAAAATCTGGCCAGGTAGGCTCGCTCTTGCTGCAGAATTTCCTTCATATGGTAAAGGGGCGTCAACAAAACGGCAGTCAAAAATAATCGCTGACTGCCAGAGATAAGCGCATTTTTTCGAGGTCTGTACTGCGTAGGAATGCAGCAAGTAAACCAAAAGACTTGCCATCAATATGATTCGTTAATTAACACCACCCTAAAATTTTACGTCGGTTGACCAATACATCAAGATATTTACTTTTTAGCTCATCTGAGAGGAAACATATTTCAAGAAGCCTAAGCCAGTGATTGAAACTCTCCCTTAGTTGTTCTTCCGTATTAATAATGATTCTTTTGTTCAGGCCCAGCATTTCGTAACCGAAATAGTTTAAAAATATATTTCGGGTAAAATTGGATTTTTTGCCTTTTATTGGCAAAGCCATTTCCTCTGATGGATTCGATAAAACGATAGTAGAGTTTAGAAGGTCATACGCCGGTGTCAGTTCAATTATGCCATCTTTATGGATGATTGAAAAGTTTTTCAGATGCATATCTTCATTACCAACCAGATAACTGAATAGCGTTAGCCTGAAAAGTTTAAATTTTTCAACAATGGGAAATGTGCAGTATTGATCAATCAATTTACCCACTTGCTCCATTGAATAGTTGTACTTTGTCTCTCGACTCATTCCTGCAAGTTGTGCAAAATCTTCTACATGAATTCTTTTGATGCGTCCCTCGCGATCAAATCTTCTGATAAAATAAACAAGTACCCCCTCCTTATTGTAAATTAATCCATGCAGTGGAGTATCTATACCACAAACTGCAGCCATCTTCATGGTTACATCTTCATTTTCAGGAACTTGCTGAAAATAAGCGGGATTTGGTTTCAGTATAAAAATTCCATGCCGGTTCACAATTTCAAACACACTATTTTTTATACTTAATCTGGCACTCAGTTTTGGCTGAACTCCCTGAATTGACATTTTAGTCATACGTTTTCTGGACTCCAGTATGAGTTCACTATTGGTAAAGGGTAGAGGATTTAAAATATCCAGAGCCGGATTTAGTTTGTTCAATCCCTTTTTGCTATATATGCCATCAGTGATTTCTTCATAAGTTATCGGGCATCTCTTCATCATTTACCTCTTGAATGGTTACGGCTCCAACAGTATCATTGCCTACAGCCATTAAAATTTTGAAAAGGTCATTTTTATCAATTTTTTTATTGAGCAATAACAAGTCGAGATTAGTACCTTCCGGCAATAAGCCTTCAAAAAATGGTGGAAAATTGTCAAAATGAAATTTTTTTCTTGAAAGTGGCATAGTTACCGAAACCGGTGAGCCATTATAATTTGAATCATATTCAAAAACATACTTTCGGCCTTTTTCCAGCTCCAATAATTCACCGGCTTTTAAATCATGCAGAAATACGTGTGCTTTTCTCATATCATGCTTCCTCCCGGCATTGATCAATAATTGGGCTGTTTAACTCAATGGATATATTCAAAACTGTACATACTTTTTGCAAAGATTCGAATTGAACAGTAGTTTTTCCGTGTTCAATATCAAATACCACAGTTTTGCCTACTCCTGCAAAATCAGCAAGTTCTTTTTGGGTCAGGTTACTTTTCTTTCTGTGACACTTAATTATTCTGCCAATAGTTCTCATTGTTTTTACTGTTTAAGCAGTATTTTTTTGTATTTTATTAAATAGGCATTGAAAAGTCAAGTTAAAATAACATAATTTACTGCTTTAGCGGTAAAGTTAATTTTAATTGAAAAATTTGCACTCATTAATATTTAGTAAACGTAAAATTTACTGATATAACGGTAAAATTGAAGCTTGTAAATCATTTATGTACATCATCCCAGCAATAGACCTTCTCGACGGACAAGCCGTTCGCCTTCAAAAAGGAGACTATTCCAAACGAACCGTTTATAACCAGAATCCTCTTGATGAAGCGCGGAAGTTTAAAGCCGCCGGGTTTCATCATATTCATGTTGTGGATCTTAACGGGGCTAAAAGCGGCCGGTTCGATAATCTCCCGATCATCCGTACCATGATCAATGAAATCGGATTATCGATACAAACAGGGGGCGGTGTACGTTCTGCGGAGGATATCGAATTGCTGATCGATGCCGGAATGAATGGAATCATCTGTTCTTCCCTCACGGTAAAAAAGCCGGAAGTATGGCTCGAAGCCATTAAATCACATCCTGATAAAATGATTTTGGGGCTCGACCTGAAGGATGGAAAAATGGCTTATGGCGGTTGGCTGGAAACATCAGACATCCCCATCGAAGAATTCCTGAAACCAATGATTGAAGCCGGACTCAAAACCGTGCTCAGTACAGATATATCGCGCGACGGAATGCTCAGCGGGCCAAATGTGGAAATGTACCGTGACCTGCAAATACGTTTTCCGGAATTGAACTGGATCGCATCAGGAGGAATTTCCAATCTTCAGGATTTGGTAACCCTGAAAAACCTGAACGTATACGGTGTGGTTGTAGGCAAAGCGTATTATGAAGGGCATATCCGGCTGGATGAAATGAGCGAGCTTAATAAACAGAAGAACAGACGAACAGACGAACAGACGAACTGAGTAAGGTTTTTTTAAACTCGTAAATCTAATATCTTATTCACTTTTTCTGTTTCTCTGTTATTCCGTTCGTCTGTTCGTCTGTTTTAAATTATCGGGTTTTTCACCTTACCCATAAACAGATTCGTTCCGCTCTCTCTTTCGTAAATGATGAACACAAACGGCCGGTCTACGAAAATTGCAGGCGGCATGGAGGTTACACCTACACCCACACTGGTTACTGCGGCCGCTTCGGTGCCTTCTTCATCGACACGGATAAACGTTTTATGTTTTACTTCGCTGATGAAAAGATTTTGTGGCGATACATCCGCTATTCCTGAAAAATCTGCATTCCATTCATCAAAAGGAAGAACCATTCCCATTGCCTTCAGTATATCGTTGTATTCAATTTCATATTCCAACTCAAATTTTGGCATATGAATCATCACATCTCTTGAACTCACATACAGATTTGATCTCCAGTTTCCAAGATTTTGTGCTGTTACCTTTTCATCCACGAATCGGTCAATGGCCATATTCCTGTCGGCAGGCAGCAGAATCGTCATAGTGAATAAACTGTCGCCATACGGAAGCTCTATCATTTCTACTTCGTCAGAAAAATAGGTTGCAAACCGGTCTGACTGATACATCATATCCACTGTAACAGTCTGCCCGTTTTCCAGATGAAAATCTGCTGGTCGGGTATCCTCTTTATCGAATTGACGCAGCCAGTCGCCTTTAAAATAAAGTGCATTGATCAGGTTCATTACCATTTCTTCACCGATTTCATCGATGATTTTTTCGATCAGCCCTTCCGTATTTTCTTTCACCCAGTGGTTAATTGTATTCACTGAAGCCGGATCAAGGAAATCGAGCTCGTGTATACTTGCACCATAATTTGACTGAACTCTCTCAAGGAAATCAGGCTTAACGGTGAAATTCTCTTCATGCCAGATGGAATTTGCAATTTTCAGTTTCACTTTGGGATCTACATTCACCAGCAGATCAATTAACGATTTAAAAGCATCATTAATCTGATCAAGATCCATCCCCTGCATTTTCAGGGTTTCACGCATCTGGTCAAACGTTTCACCCTTTGCTCCGTTTACTGTCATTGCGAGAGCCATGGAGATACTGAGTGGCGAAATAAAGACATTTTCCTCATCATCCCAGGCTACAGTTTTTCTGAAGATTTCGTAGCTGAATGCCCTGTCGGCCTCAATCAGCCTTTTTTCGTTCTGGGTGAGTTCGCGCGGCAGTTCTCCCTTAGGGCCATCGGGCCCGATAAGATTACTGTTACATGCAATAGCTATTAAGAAAACGATGATCGTGATGGTTGGTCCAATTTTTTTTAGCGTTATCATAATTTAACAAAATTCGATGAATTCATAGTTAATCTCAACTGCCGGTGGCATTTCTCACTTTATTACACATCAAATGTTTCCAATACCTATACGGAATTAGCTATTTTACCATCGATGTGCCATTTTTATTTTATTAGTTCAACGATTTGACTCTATCTATTATGATTAAACTATTTTTAAAGTTTCTGTTCCTATTAATATGGTGTTGTCCGGCTTTTGCCCAAACTGCTGAAGAAATTCTTTTTGAGAAGGCCATAACATTCGAAAACCGGTACGATCTTACATCCATTGCTAACTGGATAACGGATGAAAGATTGGTCTTGATGGGAGAAGCTTCCCATGGCACTTCCGAGTTTTATACAAAGCGTGCAATATTAAGCAAACATCTGATCGAAAATCATGGATTTAACTTTGTTGCCGTGGAAGGCGACTGGTCATCTTTCTCAAGAATTAATGAATTTGTAAAACATAAAGAAGGAGGGCCTCAAACTTTGGACGAGGCAATGGATGCACTCGACCGCTGGCCGCTCTGGATGTGGAGGAACCAGGAATTTAAAGCACTTGTACAATGGATGTACGAGTTTAATGCAGATCTGGAACCATCAGAACGCGCAGGATTGTATGGTA
>PWLN01000045.1 GCA_003559375.1 Balneolaceae bacterium
CCGATGGTGTAGCTGTCGCAAAGCTGGGGCGGAAGGTAGCGGGTGCCCGGCTGCCAGATATCGGCCGGTGTGGGGGATATATTGTTCGAAATCTGATGGATATACTGCCGTGTGCGGTTATAGCTCAGTTTAACGGAAGCGGCAGATCCCAGGGAAATCCTGGATGAGAGCCGGGGCTCAAATCCGCTGAAACCCGTAATTCTCTCTCCTGAGGCATAGCGGGTGGTATCTGTGATCGAATCCCGCGTTCTCGCAACGCCTTCCTGATAGTCAAACACGTGAGCAGGCCCCAGCCGGTTATACATGGAATAACGCAATCCTGCTGAGAACAGCATACCTGGAATCACCTCAAATTCATTTCCAATGTAAAAAGCCAGTTCTTCACCGTGATCCTTTTCCACGCTTCCGAACCGGACAGGCGATTGATCGTCATAAGGCCGGATGGTTTCATCCCTGCTGCGGTATCGTGTCCATTCCGCCCCCGCGTTGATCGTATGATTCTCAAACCCCGTAAAAAGCAGCTCTTCATGCAGCCGGTAGTAACCGATTCCGTTATCGAGCCGGAATGCATCCACCACAGATGGGTCAAAATGTGCGCTTCTGTAGTTGTAAACCGCCGCTGTAAACCTGGAGAAAAGCTGATCGCCCAGAATGCTGTTTAACGTGAGGCTGGCGAGGCGGTTGCTCCATGAATAACCAAAGTTGTCTGAAAATAGAAAATGTTCGTCACTGCCGTAAGCTTTGAGGTTAACCCGGTGATTGCGGCTGATGCGGTGGCTAAGGTTGGCGTTCATATGATAAAACCATGCATTGCTGTCGTAAATATCCTGCGGGAGTGCAACCCTCATCAGGTCGGTAATGGTGGCGGTTTCCACTCCGGTTGCGGTTCGGCTCACGCGGTTCCCGAACCGCAACTCTTCTACAATAATCTCGTCAAGGTCCATTTCCGCGGGCTGCATGGCTGTGAGCAGTTCGCCGGATGAATGAATGACGATATGTTTTCTGATGGACTGCATCCCGAGAAACCGGAATTCCAGGATATACTCACCCGGCAGCAGAAGTAAGTATTTGATGCCGAAAAAATCCAGGTGATGAATCATTGGGCTTTGTAGTTGTGGGTGCCGGGTATTAGCCATCAGCTGTCGGCCGTCAGCTATCAGATTTTATTTTCAACAACTCATATGCTGATTGCTGACAACTGATGGCTTTCATCCTACTTTCGCATAGCGCATCACTAAATAAACTTTTCACCCTTCAAGTGAATGCATGATTGATTAAATTACGTTTATACAAACGTAAAAATTATAATCAAATCAAGTTCATTATGCATCCGTTTGAAGTACACATTCCCACTCACATTTTCTATGGCAAAGAAAAAGCAGGCCTTTTTTTCGATAAACTGACAGAACTGGGATCTCATGCATTGCTTGTGATTGGCGGCGGCAGCGTGAAGAAGAACGGTTATCTCGGCGAGGTCACGGGAAATCTCGACCAACGGGGCATAGAGATCACACTGTTTGAAGGCATCGAGCCCAACCCGCATGCCCAGACTATCGACAAGGCGGCGGCCCTGGGCAAAGAAAAGGGCGTTGATTTCGTGCTGGCTCTCGGAGGCGGTTCGGTGATGGATGCATCGAAAGGCATTGCCGGGCTGATTCATGATAATGAAAAGGAAATCTGGCCGTTTGTGCTCGGCGAGCCAAGGCATAAAACCATGAAAGGCGCTTTACCGATTGCCACGATCCCGACAACGGCTGCTACCGCGTCGGAAGTGACAGCTTACGCCGTTATTTCGAATGTGGAGGTGAATGGAAAATCACCTATCGGCTATTCATTTTTCAAACCGGCGGCATCGTGGCTGAACCCGGCCTACCACACGTCCATCCCCCTCGAAACCACCCGCGACGGCGCCTCCGACATCCTTAGTCATGTATTCGAAAATTACATCCTGGGCGGCAATGACTCTCCCCTGGCCGACCGTTACAGCGAAGGTGTGATGCAAACCGTTCTCGAAACACTTCCTTTAGTTGAAAAAGACCCGGAAAATGAAGCTCTGCGCGGACAATTGATGTGGGCATCCACACTTGCACTGAACACCATTCAGGTAGCCGGACGAATACCCACCGTATTTATCATGCACAACCTGGAGCATTCACTCAGCGGCTATGATCCGGATCTGTCGCATGGACGCGGCCTCGCCATTCTGTATCCGGCATATTTTAAATGGATGGTACAAAACGGAAGGGCAACATATCGTTTTGCCCTGATGGGTAATAAATTGTTCGGAATTCAAATATCCGATCAAACAGAAGCTGCTCATAAGTTCATCAAAACATTCGAAAACTGGCTCCGGGAAAATGGGCTGTATCAGAGTCTATCCGATGTTAGTATCCCTGAAAGTGCCTTCGGTGAAATTGCGGATTATGCAATCCGGGTATACGGCTCCGGAAAACCATTAAATGCATTAGGCAAACTGGACAAGGAAGGAATCATTGAAATATATAAAATGACGGAAAAGCAGAAGTGAATGGAAGCAGTATCAACAACCTGTCAGCATGACGGTGCATTTCCGGCTTCTGACAGCGTTTGTAGGGATTGGGATGTGGGTTCAAGGTTGCAGGTTTCAGGTTCAAGATCACACATCGTAGGTCGTTTTTTTGGTTGTAAAAACCAGGCGGGGCGCGTTGAGGATTCTCCCGATATCAATGTAGTTCACTGTAAAAAAAAGAATATATTCGCCCCTTTCTCCAAAAATTTAATGA
>PWLN01000384.1 GCA_003559375.1 Balneolaceae bacterium
CCTGTGTAAGAGAATCAGGATTCTGTTACATTTCAGGAACTAATAAAAATTAACCTGAAATCAAGAATTGAAAAATGATGAACGCTGCAGACAAATTTCTTGCCAAATATAACATGAGAGCCGAAGACATCGACATGGATGTGCTCGTGCAAAATTTTACCAGTGAAATGGAAAAAGGGTTGAAGGGAGAGGAAAGCTCACTTCGAATGATTGTTACCTACATTGAAGCCGATAATGAATTTCTGATCGATACCCCGGTACTGGCAATCGATGCCGGCGGGACAAATTTCAGGGCGGCACTGGTTACATTCAAATCAGACGGGACGATTGATTTGGGTGAAATCATTCACCGGAAAATGCCGGGGCTTGATGGTGAAGTAACAGCTGCAGAATTTTTCAATACCATGGCAGATTATGTCAGAGATCTGGCTAAAGAGACTGACAGAATCGGTTTTTGTTTTTCATATGCTACTGAAATGTACCCGGACAAAGACGGGAAACTACTGAATTTCAGCAAGGAGGTTCAGGCACCGGAAGTGATCGGTAAAATGGTTGGGAAGTCGCTCCTGGAAGCTTTGGAGATGCCGGACAAAGAAATTGTAATTCTGAATGACACCGTTGCAACTCTGCTTGCCGGAAAATCGGCGAGCATCCAAAAAACCTACGACTCATTTATAGGATTTATCCTTGGCACCGGTACAAATACGAGCTATATCGAAAAGAACAGCAATATCACCAAGAAGCCGGAGCTCGACTCTGCCAAAAGCCAGATTATCAATATAGAATCCGGAAACTTTGGCAAGGCACCCCGTACGGATATCGATATCCGATTCGACAATACAACATCTACTCCGGGGGTTTATACATTTGAAAAGATGTTCTCAGGGGGTTACTTTGGCGGGTTATGCCTTGCAGCGTTGAAAACAGCTGCCAAGGAGGGCTTATTCTCGCCGGAAACCTCCAATAATGTGGAAAGTATTTCAACGCTTACGTCAGAACAGGCCAATAAATATTTAAACAATTCAGAAGAGCCTGATAATATTCTGAACAGCTGCTTGATTTATAATGATGATAACATCAAAGCAAGAGCGATTATCGAACATCTGATCAGCCGTGCTGCAAAGCTTGTAGCAGGTAATCTCGCCGCGGTATTGTTGAAAACCGGAAAAGGAAAGGATTTAGACAAACCGGTTCTTCTAACGATCGAGGGAACCACATTTTACAAGTTGCCAAACTTGAAGAAACAATTTGAAGATTATTTCTTCGGCTACCTGGATAGCGATAAGAAGAGATATGCCGAGTTTACCTATGTGGAGCAGTCGAGCCTGATCGGAGCAGCGCTGGCAGGTCTTATTGAAGGTTGAAAAAAGGAAATGTAATAGAGAAAATCAACATTTCAGGTTTTCCCTGATTTTGAGAGGCTTAAATTTTTATTAATCTGAAGGTACGGGTATAGTTGGTATTGTAAATACCTGTAAATCTGTAACATGAAGCCGGTATGTTCTTGTTTGTGTTGACCCGCAATCTTCACAGTCATAACTGCAGATTATGAAAATATTTCATTTAATCTGCGAAAATGGTATTCTTTTTTATAATAAGCCGGGAAGCTCTTAAATAAGACAGGGTCAATGTCTTTATTACACAATATATCGAAATTGGATGGGATCAAGTTGTCGCGGGATAAGGATGAGAGGGTAATCCGTGATGATAACTGGGTAAGAGGCTTGAATGAAGGAGATAAAAAAGCCTTCGAATCTATCTATAAATGTTATTATTCCCAGCTCTATCATTTCCTGTTACGATATTCCGGATCAGATGCGGTTATTGAAGACATCATTCAGCAGGTATTTTTCAAAATCTGGCAGAACCGGGAAAAGATTGAACCAAGAGGAACGCTTAAATCATACCTGTTCACTGCTGTGCGCAACCAGGCATTAAAGCAGATTGAATTTGATAAAAGATTATGTGGTGTTGATGCTGAATTACTTAACGATAGTGCCGTATATCAAATAAACCCTGAAGACTCGATCCAGTTAAAGGAACTTGAAGAGGCCTATCAGGCAGCAGTTGCAAAATTACCTGAAAAGAGGCGCCATATTTTTTTGATGCATCGTCAGGACAATCTCACCTACAAAGAAATTGCAGCCGTTCTGAACATATCCGTGAAAACAGTAGAGACGCAGATCAGCCGGTCGCTCAAGTACCTGGCATGCAGTTTGGCACGCTTTATATAACTGGCGTCATACGACTATGTGAGGATTTAGGATGCCGGACACTGGATGCAGTGTCGGGTCGAAAGAGCAGGGCATCAATTTTATTCTCCATCACCTGATTTTTTTAGGCTTAAAAATAGCAAAGCTGACTTTTGAGACAGCCTCACCCGATATGGTAACCCCCGGTGGAACTCCTGAATTCCCCCCTAAAAAAGGGGGCAAGGGGGGTGTTAAATTCAGCGCATGACATCGCAGCGCAACCCTGGGACTGAGGTGCAACACAACGAGTGCCCCGAGCGGCGATATGTTGAAAAATGATGAATCTCGTCGAGGGGCTTTCGCGGGATGTTTGATAAGGAATCTTTATTCGGGGTACCAGACCAGTCATCGCACCCATTCGTCAGCCCGTAAAAGCAACGGGCAGACGAGGGGTCGTCGCATTCATTCGTCAGCCCGAAAAAGCAACGGGCAGACGAGGGGTCGTCGCATTCATTCGTCAGCCCGAAAAAGCAACGGGCAGACGAGGGGTCGTCGCATTCATTCGTCAGC
>PWLN01000143.1 GCA_003559375.1 Balneolaceae bacterium
CCTCCGGAAAGCTGGTTAATGCCAGACGGACGCTTGCCGCGAGGATTGGCCCGGATTTCTATTTTGGACTCAAGCGGATCTTCTGCATTTTCTTCGATCAACAGGTCGCAGTAATCGTCGGCATGGAACAGGGTGTGGAAGACATTCTGAAAATTCCGGCGGATTTTCTCAAAGGTATCGTTAAAACGCTCTGTTGCGGTGCGGTTGATCTCACGGATGGTTTCACGCATCTCTTTTTCAGCCTGATGCAAATCGGCAATCTGGCTTTCGTAAAAATCGAGCCTCTCTTTCTCCTCTTCAAATTCTTCTATGGCCAGCGGATTCACCTCTCCAATCCGGTGCAGCTTCTGCCGTAAAAATCCTATTCGCTCTTTTGCTTTGGCAGGATCCACATCATCATGAAGTTGTTCATCAAGCTGATTCATCAGCAGTTCATAGGTTTCCCAGATATGATCGGCCAGGCTCTGAGCCTGTAATTCAAACTTTTCACGCGCCATGATGAGGTGATGAACCAGCTCCAGGTTTACCTCTTTTTTACGGCGAAGGTCTTTCAGCTCTTTTTCGAGTTCATTGATCTTTCCACGCTGTATACTGCTCGCTTCTTCAGCTTCAGCCAGCACAGAATCGGCAGCTTTTTTCCTGTCCTGATTTCCGGAAAGCTCTTCTTCAGCCCGGGCAATTTTTCCCCTTAACTCAGCGATTTTTTTATGGCTTAGGCCCAGCAGTTCATTTCTTGTAGTGAGCCGGGACTGGATATTCGAAATCCCGCTTTCAGCACGCCGAATATCCCTGACGAGGTTTTCGGTTTTATTATCCAGATCCTGATGTTTAAGACGTGCATCATTAAACCGGTTCTGTGCAATGGCCCGCTCTTCTTCCAGTTTCTCAAGAATTTTTTTCTTCTGATTTTGATCTTTGTCGAGTTCTGTAATTTTCTGTTGAAGCTCTTTCTGTTGCGGTTGCAAGGTTTCCAGCTCTTCGTTGGCCGTACTCCGGTTTGCTGCCAGCAACTCTTTTCGGGTAACCAGTTCAGCAATATTTTTTTCATATACAGAGATACCGGATTGATGACTGCTGATGGCCTGTTCGTGTTCGCGGGCTGTCTTCTGAAAATTTTTGATCTTTCTGCGGATCTGATCCAGGTCAATAGCCTGTAATTCACTATTTAATGACAGTAGTGCCTGTTCTTTTCGGTGAATCGCCGCTTCTGTTTCACTTTGCTTTTCTGCCAGTTTATCCAGTTTATCCTTCAGTCCCAGGCGTATTCCGGCCTGTTCGTTTTTACTGCCGCTTTTCAGAATTTTATCAGCCGTGAGCACATCTCCCTGTGATGTCACAGCTGTTGTACCTCCATTTTCCAGCAAGCCCTGAGCTTCTTCCAGGTTTTCCGCAAAGATGGTATTTCCAAGTAGCAGACGTGCGGTATTGAAATAAGCTTCGTCACATGCTACATGCTCCAGGATTGAACCGCCTACAACCGGATAATTTCCTTTTAAATCTTGAACAGGAATAAATGTTGCCCTTCCTTTATTGTGGATACTGAGCAGGTTTGCTGCGCTTTGAGCCTCCTCAAACGTGCCTGTAATCACAAAATTTATCGCATCACCCAGAGCAGCTTCCAATGCTGCACTTTTTTCTTCAGTTGTATGCAAAACATCACCTACCGTAGTAAGCAGGGAAAAACCGGATGAATGGTTTTCGATGAGAAATGCAACAGATCCCGGTTTGGCATCATTCGATTCTGATAGATGCTGAAGCAGTGAAATCTCCGAGACAACGGCATCGTGTGTACTCTTCAATACGCGGAGTTCTTCACGCAGGGTTTCCCGCTTCAGTTCCAGTCTGGCGCGGTGTTCTCCCGCTTTCAGCAGATTTTGCTCCTGCTGTTCAATTTCCGCATAAATGTCATCTGCCTTTTCTTTGATTATGGCTGCTTCACCGCGCGCATTCGCAATTTCATCCTCAAAATTTTCGATATCCCGGGCAATCCGCAGTTCATCATCTTCACTGTTTTCAAGTTTCGATTCCAGCTTGATGCGGCTCGATTGAAGCCCGGTCAGCTTTTGGTTGATGTCACTGATCGCCAGTTCAATCTCATAAAGCTCATGGCGAACACCTGCATATTTTTGCTGAACATTTGTGAAGGTATCTTTAGACTCTGTAAGTGCTTTTTCTGATTTCTCCTTTTCTTCTGAAAATGAGGAAAGTTTTTTTTCACTACCACTTTTCAACTCTTCGAGTTCCCTCAGGTCAACTTTGCTCTGTTCAATATCCGCCTTGTGTTGTTTGATGACATTTTCTTCGTTGACAATTTTTTCGGACGTGATCTGAATAGTGGTTTCGAGATCCCTGAGGGATGTAAGCAGCTGCGTGAACCGTTTTTTTACATCTGCTTCGTGCCTTTCTTTGTCCAGCAGCCTGCTTCGTGCCTGGTCTTCTGCCGATTCAAGTTCCAGCAGTTTTTCGGAAAGGCCCTTTTTTTCAGCCTCCGCTTTTCGGATTTGCTCTTTCAGCGGAACAAGCTCGTTCTGGATAATGGAATATTCGCGCAGGGTATAAGCTTTGTCGAGTGACTCAAGTTCTATACGATATTTTTTTGCTTTGGCAGCTTTTTGTGCCTGCAGTTCCAAAGACCTTGTTTTTTTGCGGATTTCAACAAGAATATCCTCGATTCTGGTAAGGTCGTTCAGTGTTTCATCGAGTTTGCGAAGGGTCTGTTTTCTCTTTTCCTTATAGCGCGTAACACCCGCTGCTTCTTCAAAGAGCCGCCTTCTGTCATTGTTACGGTCGTTCAGAATCTCTTCCACCATCTTCAGTTCAATCACCGAATAGGCATCGCTGCTCATGCCGGTATCCATGAAAAGCTCCATGATATCTTTGAGCCGGCAAGGCGTATTATTGATGAGATATTCACTGTCTCCTGACCTGTAGAGCCGCCGGGCGATCGTAAGTTCACTGTATTCAACCGGGAGAATTCCCTTATTATTGATGAATGTGAGCGATACATCAGCCATCACCAGGGCTTTCTTTTTAGCCGTGCCGTTAAAGATCACGTTGCTCATGGAACTCGAACGCAGAAGGGTAGGGCGCTGTTCGCCCAAAACCCATCTAAGGGCATCCACGATGTTCGACTTTCCGCATCCGTTGGGCCCAACAATAGCTGTAATTCCGTTATCGAACTTTACATGGGTTTTGTAAGCGAAACTTTTAAAGCCGTGTAAATGAAGTTCGGAGATATACATTCGTCAGGATTGCATGTTTCAGGATGCAGGATTTTGGATCATTGATAAATCAGGGAGAACTATCAGGCTATTAAACCGTCATGATTTCCTGTTCTTTCACTTTAAACAGTTCATCGATTTTCCCGATAAAAGCGTTCGTAAGCTTTTGTATTTCATCTTCTGCTTCAAAACGGCTGTCTTCCGGAAGTGATTCGTTCTGAACGGTTTTTTTGATTTCGTCGTTGGCATCCCTTCGGGCATTCCGGATGCTTACACGTCCCTGTTCGGCAAGGTCTTTTGCCACTTTTACAAGATCCTTACGGCGTTCTTCAGACAAAAGGGGAAGAGGGATACGGATAAGTGTACCATCGTTATTGGGATTGAGGCCCAAACCGGATGCCAGAATTGCCTTCTCAATATCTTTGATTACGCTTTTGTCGTAAGGTTGTACTGTGATAAGCCGCGGATCAGGAGCAGAAATGCCGGCAAGCTGGTTGAGAGGAGTCTGAGCTCCATAGTAATCCACCTTTACATTATTTAAAAGTGCCGGACTCGCTTTTCCGGCCCGGATTACACTGAATTCTTTTTTGCAAAAGGCCACGGCGCCGGCCATTTTATCTTTAGCGTCTTCGATAATCAGTTCTAAATCTTCAGAAATCATGGTATAGTAGGTTTGATCATTCAGTTCAGGAAATTGTATGAGTTTCCCGTTGGCTGGCAGTGATCCGGTATAAGAACCAGATTTGCAGTCAATTAACCAATTTAATAAAACTACTTTTTATCCCAAACTACCGTTGTGCCAATAGATGAATCTTTATGGACTACTTTCATAAGATTGCCCTTTTGATTCATATCGAATACGATGATAGGAGTTTTATTATCCCGGCATAAAGTAAAGGCTGTGAGATCCATCACACTCAGCCTGCGGTTTAGCACTTCATCACCGTGTATCTCATCAAACTTAACGGCATTGGAATTTTTTTCCGGGTCAGAGTCATAAATGCCATCAACACGGGTTCCTTTTAAAATTACATCAGCTTCAATTTCAATTGCCCGGAGAGAAGCAGCGGTATCTGTAGTGAAATAGGGATTCCCGGTGCCTGCACCGAAAATAATGACGCGTCCTTTTTCAAGGTGCCGAATAGCACGTCGCCGGATAAAAGGTTCGGCAATTGCCTCCATTCTGATAGCACTCATCAGCCTTGTGAAAACACCTTTGCGTTCCAGGGCATCCTGAAGTGCCATGCTGTTAATCATCGTGGCAAGCATTCCCATGTAATCTCCTTGTACACGATCCATTCCGGCGGTTGCTCCTCTTACACCCCTGAAAATATTACCCCCGCCGATCACGATGGATATTTGAACTCCCTTTTCATGAACTTCTTTGATTTCATCAGCAAAATAGGCAAGCATTGAAGCGTCAATTCCGTGCCCCTGTTCTCCTAATAGCGCCTCACCGCTTAATTTGAGAAGAATTCGTTTGTATGGTTCTGTCAAGATATTCGGTTTTTTATATTTATGATTTTAGTTTTAAAAGTATCAAGCCTGCTGCTGAGAGTCCAAGAAAATTTGGCAAAAAAAAAGCTGCCTCAATAGGCAGCTTTTTAATTATTTTATTTGGATGATTGATCACCAAGCTGAATTCTGTGGAATGATCTCACAAGTGGTGTTTTGTTCTGTGTGAGATATTCTTTAACGGTTATTCCGTTGTCTTTAACGAATTTCTGCTCCAGTAAAACCCTTTCTTCATAAAAACGTCTCAGTTTGCCCTGAGCAGCTTTTTCTGCGATTTCAACCGGTTTGCCTTCGTTAATGAGCTGTTCTTTTGCAATTTCAAGCTCCTTGTCTATTGTGGATGCATTCACTTCTTCACGTTTAACAGCCAGTGGATTCATGGCTGCAACCTGCATAGCCACATCTTTGCCAACCGTTTCGTCTTCTACAGGGCCCTCAAACTCCACGATCACTCCAAGTTGGTTGCCCGGATGTATATAATCGACCAGTGCACCTGAGGTTGAAATGTGCACAACCTTACTGATTTCGATTTTTTCACCGATTTTGCCCACCATTTCATCAAGGTGTTTTTCGATTGTAAGTCCGCCAACTTCTTGTTTGAGAAGATCAGTAATGGTGTCGGATTTACTTTCGAAAGCTGCATTTAAAAAAGATTCTGCTTTGGCCTGGAAATCTTCATTCCGTGCTACGAAATCGGTTTCGCAATTGATCTCAATAGCGGCAGCTGCAGATTTATCTTCACTCAGTTTGATGAGTACAAGGCCCTGGTTGGCTTCACGGTCTGCTCTTTTTTCAGAAACCTGCTGGCCTTTTTTCCTGAGAATTTCAATGGCTTTTTCAAAATCACCTTCTGCTTCAGTGAGGGCTTTTTTACAATCCATCATCCCGGCGCCTGTAGCTTCACGCAATTTCATAACATCTTTTGCACTAATACTCATGACTAAAATATTTTCAATTAATGTTTATCTGATTACTCGTTTTCTTCGCCTTCTTCATCGTCTGAACCAGTTGCATCACTTTCTTCAACTGATGCGGCACCTGCACCGGAGGAATCTGCTTTTCTTCTTCTGCGTTTCCGGCGTTTTACTTTAACTTCACCTTCGTCATCTTCCTCGCCTTCATCTGTTTCAGGGGCAATTTTCGCCTCTACTGCGGCTTGTTCCATAAGCTCTTCTTCTCTGAGTGCTTCACGCTCGGCATTTCCTTCAATAATTGCATCGGCAATTAGTGAAGCGATCAGCTGGATTGTGCGTGCAGAGTCGTCATTTGCAGGAACAATATAATCGGGAATATCCGGATCGCTGTTTGTATCAACCAATGCAATAATTGGAATATTGAGTTTTACAGCTTCATTAATAGCGATATGTTCTTTGATGGTATCCACAAGAAAAATTGCGCCCGGCAGACGGGTCATGTTTGCAATACCGCCAAGGGTTTGTTCCAGTTTATCTTGTTCCCTTTCGAGCATCAGGCCTTCTTTTTTTGTAATCTCGTCGAATGTGCCATCAGTCTTCATTTTTTCAATCTCTTCCATTCGGGAGATACTTCTGCGAACCGTGCTGAAGTTGGTGAGCATTCCGCCAAGCCAACGATGGGTTACAAATGGCATGCCGCAGCGGATAGCTTCAGTTTTGATGATATCCTGAGCCTGTTTTTTAGTACCGACAAAAAGAATGGTCTTTCCGGCACGTGCCAGGTTAGCGACCTCATCGAGAGCTTCCTGGAGATATTTTTCAGTTTTTTTCAGGTCAATGATGTGGATTCCATTGCGGGCCATAAAGATGAATTCTTTCATCTTTGGATTCCACCGGCGTGTGAGGTGCCCGAAGTGAGCTCCTGATTTGAGTAGTTCTTCTACTGTTGCAGTTTTCGGCATAATAGTATGTATGTTTGAGTTGGTCCTCTACACAGATCATTCCCGAAAACCAATCCCGACAATTTTGTCAGAACACCCGGCGCCGGGTCACTGTGTATGTGTGATTGTTAAGCCCCCCTTATCAAAGGAGGATTTAGGGGGATGTTTGTTACGGATTCAATTACCGGAAAAACACCCCTCCAACTCCCCTTGATAGGGGAGAGTTAATTTACCGCTTCGAGAACTGGAATCTCTTGCGGGCTTTTGGCTGTCCGTATTTTTTACGTTCAACCATCCTGTCGTCCCTTGTAAGCAAGCCATGTTCTTTAAGTTTGTTATGTACATCTTCGTTCAGGTCGTCCAGTGCACGGGCCAATGCAAGGGATACAGCACCAGCCTGGCCGGTAACTCCGCCTCCTCGAACGGTAATTTTGATATCGTACTTGCCATCAAGCTCCGTTACGGTGAGCGGAAGCTTGGCAATATTTAGCCTGGCTTTCGTGTTAAAATAATCTTCAATGGGTTTACTGTTGACGAGAATACTGCCACTGCCATTTTTGATGTATAGGCGTGCAGTGGAGGTTTTTCTGCGTCCTATATAATTATCTTGTGCCATATCTGACGTTAAAAGTCTATAATTTCAGGTTGTTGTGCAGTATGCGGATGAACCGGCCCGGCATAAACACGCAGATTGGTCAGGAGTTTTCTTCCCAGACGGTTTTTTGGAAGCATTCCCTTAACGGCTTTTGTGACGAGCGATGTAGGGTCTTTTTCGAGCATTTCATTTGCCGGTGTAAACTTTTCACTGCCCGGATAACCGGAATGCCGGAAATAGAGCTTATCCGTCATTTTTTTACCGGTTAGCTTCACTTTTTCCGAATTAATCACAATTACTTGATCACCCGTATCCATGTGGGGAGTAAATTCCGGCTTATTTTTTCCTCTTAAAATAGATGCAACTTCACTTGCAAGCCTTCCCAGCGGCTTGCCTTCAGCATCTACAAGCACCCACTTTTTACTAATCGTGTCGGGTGTTGCATTGTATGTTTTATTGCTTATTGTATTCACGGGTTTCTCTATTTTCTGCAAAATTCATAAGTCAGAAAAAATAAGGCGAAAAATGTTGGATTGCAATATCAAAGTTTTGGAAATATTATTTCCGGATGATAAACAGGGCAGTTTTTTTAAATTTGTTTATGAGTTGAATCTTTGAAACATCCACATTTCGAAATGAAACGCACAGAAGAAGTACACTCGCAGATGACAGGTGCATTTTGTTCCACCTGGCGGCGCAGATAAATACTGGTTGGATGATATGAGATATCCGATAGCAGATATGCGAATTACTACAGATTGACCCGAATGGATTCTCAATTCTCAATCGTATGTAACTCATCCAAACCGTAACGATTCTGAATTCAAAAAGAAATTTCAATAAAAAAAGCTTATTTTATTCAGCTATTATAAAGCCACTATTTAACCGAAAATTCAAAAGAGGAACAATTTATGACATCCAATAACCCGCTTCTGCAAACGAAAAAAGCTATAAAAACAGATTCTGGCGAGTTTCACCTTTACAGTCTGGCAAAACTGGAAGAACTGGGTTACGGAACAATCAGCAGGCTCCCTTTTTCTATTAAAATACTACTCGAAGCTGTCCTCAGAGAATGTGACGGTTATGCGATTACTGAAGACGATGTAAAACTGCTTGCATCTTATAATGCAAAGAACCCGGAAGGTGAAATTCCATTTAAGCCATCGAGAGTGGTGCTTCAGGATTTTACCGGGGTACCGGTGGTTGTAGATCTTGCAGCACTCCGTTCGGCAATGATGGAAATGGGAGGTAATCCTAATGCCATTAATCCCCAGGTTCCTGTTGACCTTGTTATCGATCACTCTGTTCAGGTTGACATGTTTGGCCAGGATTATGCATTCATGTTTAATGTTGAACGGGAAATGGAGCGCAACCGTGAACGGTATGAGTTTTTGAAATGGGGACAAAAAGCGTTTGATAATTTCAGGGTGGTTCCGCCCGGCCGTGGAATTGTACATCAGGTGAATCTGGAATACCTTGCCCAGGGAGTCTTTACACGAAAAGAGGAGGATGGTACATCTGTTGCCTATCCGGATACGCTTGTTGGTACCGATTCCCATACAACGATGATCAATGGCCTTGGAATTCTTGGCTGGGGTGTAGGCGGTATTGAAGCGGAAGCCGCAATGCTCGGGCAGCCGATATACATGCTGGTACCAGAGGTTATAGGGGTTAAACTCACAGGAAAACTGAGGGAAGGTATCACAGCAACCGATCTTACACTAACGGTGACCGAGATGCTTCGGCGCCATGGAGTGGTTGGCAAATTTGTGGAGTTTTTTGGATCAGGCCTCAGCAACATGAGCCTGCCCGATCGTGCCACTATCGCGAATATGTCGCCTGAATATGGTGCTACCATGGGCTTTTTCCCGATTGATGCAGAAGCTCTGCGATATATGAAGAGAACGGGCAGGTCTGAAGAACTGGTAAGCCTGGTGGAAGCTTATATGAAAGAACAGGGCCTGTATCGTACGGATAACACGCCCGATCCTGAATTTACAGAAGTACTTGAACTGGATCTGGGTGATGTTGAAACATCACTTGCAGGACCCAAACGCCCGCAAGACAGGGTTGCTCTGCCAAAAATGAAAGAAACCTTTGAGGCATCTCTCACCAGCAATGACCCAACGATGGGCTTTAACCTCACTCAGGAAAAACTGGCTAACAGAGGAACATTTAAAAATGGCCAAACCATTGAAATGAAGCATGGTGATGTAGTAATTGCTGCAATCACAAGCTGTACAAATACATCGAATCCAAGTGTAATGCTTGGAGCCGGGATCATTGCAAAAAAAGCGGTTGAAAAAGGGATGAAAGTTCCGCCTTATGTCAAAACCTCACTTGCACCCGGCTCAAGGGTTGTAACCGAGTATTTGAATGAAGCCGGACTCACTGAATATATGGACAAACTTGGTTTTAACCTTGTAGGATATGGCTGCACTACCTGTATAGGGAACTCAGGGCCATTACCTGAAGCTGTGGAAAATGCCGTGAAAGAGGGAGATCTGATTGTTGCCGGTGTTCTGTCCGGAAACCGTAACTTTGAAGGGCGGATACACCCGTATGTGAAAGCCAATTACCTGGCATCACCACCGCTTGTTGTTGCCTATGCCCTCGCCGGCACGGTTGATATTGATCTTGCAAATGAGCCCCTTGGTAAAGACGAGAATGGCAATAATGTGTACCTGAAAGAAATATGGCCAACTTCTGAGGAAATAACTGAATTTCTCGATAGCGCCATTCGTCCGGATTTATTTGAAAAAATGTACAGCGACATTTTTGAATCCGAAACATGGGATCAAATCCCTGTAGGGGGCGGTGAATTATACGAATGGAAGGCTGATTCAACCTATATTCAGGAACCGCCTTTCTTTAAAGGAATGAGTAAAAACCCTGAACCCATTACACCAATAAATGGTGCAAAAGTTCTTGTGAAAGTAGGTAATTCCATTACTACGGATCACATTTCACCGGCCGGTAATATCAAAACAGACAGCCCGGCAGGCAAGTACCTCATCGAAAATGGTGTGGAAGTTGCAGATTTTAATTCATATGGATCGCGCCGTGGCAACGACAGGGTTATGACACGCGGAACATTCGCAAATGTGAGGTTCAAGAATCAGCTTGCACCGGGTACGGAAGGAGGATTTACCAAATACCACCCAACCGGCAAAATCACTACGATATTTGAAGCAGCAGAAAAATACAAAGCAGATGGCACGCCACTTGTGGCACTGGTTGGCCATGAATATGGTACAGGCTCCTCGCGTGACTGGGCTGCCAAAGGTACCATTCTGCTTGGAGTGCGTGCGGTAATCGCAGCATCGTATGAGCGTATTCACCGGTCTAACCTGGTTGGAATGGGAGTTCTTCCCCTGCAGTTTGCCGATGGCCAGACCCATGAAAGTTTAGGCCTTGATGGCTCTGAAACATTCGATATTCATGTGGATGATAACCTGAAAGCAAGACAAACGGTGAAGGTAATCGCCCATAAGGTGGATGGCAGCACTCTTGAATTTGAAACCGTTTGCAGGATCGATACACCGGTTGAGATCGATTATTACCGTAATGGCGGTATTTTGCACAAAGTTCTTCGGGATTTTATTGCCGCTGGAAATTAGCATCCGTGATCTAATTAACTGTATCATCCTGTCAATTGAATGGTAAAACAGATTTTTAATACAAACCCGGCCAGGTGCCGGGTTTTTTATTTTTTAAGTATATAAAGTAAATGAAATGAATCAGATTTTACTGATCGACTGTCTGGATCAAAAAGGGCTTGTTTACAATATTACCAAACAGGTTTATGGCAGGAATCTGAATATTATCA
>PWLN01000188.1 GCA_003559375.1 Balneolaceae bacterium
AATAAAGCAATCGACTTACTTAGTAATCGTAGTTATGTAGATAACATTTTAGGATTGGCATTATTAACAGGTCGGCGCGTTAATGAAATAGCGTTATCTAATTTTGAATTAGTTGACGGTATTGATATACCTGATAGATATAATCATTTTAATCTAACTGATTTAGATTTTGTTTATATCGACAATCTTAGTAAAAAAGAAAGATATGACAGTGATAGAGAAACAGATACTAGCGCAGTTATAGCGGTATTAAGCGATAGTCAAATCATTATCAATGCTATTAAAGAGTTAAGGCAAAAGAAAACCTTTATAGACAGTAAAGATTTTCATAATAAAGCGAGTAAAGAATTATCTTTAAGATGTAAGAAACACTTTAGCGAGTTTTTGATTGGAGATAAACCACAGGTTAAGCATCTGAGGTCTATTTATGTAAGGGTTTTATTTGATTACTTTGCAGATATGCCCGAATCCTATTACGCCAGTTTTACAAAAGAGGTTTTAATACAAAACGCACCAGAGAATTATGCAAAGATAGCACCAATCGTGTTTGAAAAATAAACTTGACAAGCGTAACGATTGCGCTAGAATAGTATGTAACCCTTACAGTAAATTCTCGTAAGGGTTACAGCGTAACGTGTAACCTAAGTGCTTATAGGAGATAGGAAAATGACAGATAAGAAACAATCTAACATTAACATTAGGATAAATGCCGACTATGGTAAACAGTTAGATGATGTATATCCTGATTTAGTGGACATGTCTAGGAATAAAAAAGTAGAACACGCTCTAGACGATTTAGTAACCCTTAAAGGTGATTATATGGAATATGCAAAATTAATTGAGTATCTTAAATCTGAGAATGTAGATTGCGAAGCCGCAATTAAACAGGTTAAGAAACTTAATAAAACGCCTAAATACGAAAGAGGTATTAATGAGGTAAAGTATAAAGAGTTTAAAGAGTTTATCTTAAACTATAATAAAGAGTGCGCTAATGAGTATAAGGTACATATTAGCTTAAAACTGTTTTTAGACTTGATAGGAGGGAATGTAAACAGCATTTCTAAACTATATACTGCTGATAAAGAAACCTTTGACACAGCTAATAAAGAAAATGGTACGGATGCCAACACTAATAGAGCATTGTCAATCTATCTAAAACGAGAAACAGGCGAATCAATAAAAATAGCCGATTATCTAAAAGGTAAATTTAATGAATCCATAGTAGCATAGATTAAACGTTTAGGGTTATCTATAGTGGATAACCCTTTAACCATTTTAAGAGGCAACTAATATGCAACATTGCAAGGTATGTAAAGCAGATAAAGAGATTAGAGACTATGTAGATAGTGAATTAAAAAACGGTAATAGTGCCAATGCTATATCAAAAGAATTAGAAGCTAGAGGTGTTAAACAATTTAGTTATGCCAGTATTAACAGACATAAACGACATATTATGTCAGATGAAGAAATAAAAGAATATAGCACTAAAAAACATAATACTAAATACGATGATACTTTAGATAATCAAATAGATTTAGAAATACTCAATAAACTAGATTTTAAGAGTTTTAACTATAAGAATGTAGTCGAGCAACGCGAGACTATAGAGAATCTTGTTAATACGCTTTTAGTAAATCAACTTGGTATAGTTTTAGACTTGCAAGGGAAATATATTAAAGGCAAGGGAAAATATCCAGCCGATCAAATTAGAGGTTTACAAGTTTTGCAATCTGTTACTGAAAAAATCATTATAACGAATAACGAATTACTAAAACATAGATGGTTAATCATGAATAAATCGTATGATAAATACTTTTATGAATTAGGTAAAAACGAAAAACTAAAACTAAAACCTTATGTTAAAGGCGAGATATTTAGAATATGTTTAGAGCATGGTACTGAAAATGCTTATCAAGTTTACGAATCGCTTTATATGCCAATTTCACCAGTGCCAAGACAAGTTGAAGATTGTCTCGGAAGTGTTACATTTACCAACGAATATAAAGATTTTAGAAAAGGGTTTTATAGTGTCACTACTGAGGTTGAAATAAACGATTTAGAGTTATTTGAAGTTATAATAGATTTAGATAATGCTGATTCAATCTTTAAAGAGATTAGCAGATTGTCTAAAGGTGAGTATGATATATCTAATGAATTGGCTAAACATAATAGGTAACTGCTAATGAGTAATCTAAATTGGTTAGAAGAATTTGATAGAGCTAACGATAAACCCTTATCGCATTATCAGTTAGCATTCATTAAAACCCAGGGTTTAGAAAGGGAAATAGAAGATTTGGATAAACTGATTAAGACATATCAAAATAGAAAGAAAGTCATTAAAAGGAAATTAAAAGAGTTAAATAGTATTGATGATGTAATTGATTAACCCGTTACACCTTCAAAACCCGTAACCCGTTACGGCATTTTGACTAGCGTAACGACCGCCTAGATTGCTCACTTTTTAAAAAACTGTTCAATCTAGGCGGTATGTAAATCGGCTGCAGCCCTTGCAAACACTCACTTTTTTTTTTTTTGATGGTTATATAAGGGGTACCCTAGAAAGCGCCGCAATAAACGACACACGAAGCACGATTTGACGACACGCCCTTAGCAGGTCACAGAATCTCCACAACGCCGCTGGCAGGTCACACAGTCTCCACAACACCGCTGGCAGGTCACACACTCTCCACAACGCCGTTGGCAGGTCACACAATCTCCACAACGCCGTTGGCAGGTCACACAGGCTCCA
>PWLN01000445.1 GCA_003559375.1 Balneolaceae bacterium
ACCGATGTTCAGGCGTTGAAAGGCGTGGATCTGGATATTGTTGCAGGGCGTTATGTTTCCATCATGGGGCCTTCGGGTTCGGGAAAAAGCACCCTCTTTAATATGATCGGAGGCCTGGACAAGCCGTCGTCGGGAAAAGTGTTTATCGATGAAGTCGATATTGCTCAGCTGGATGCCTACGAGTTGGCATGGCTCAGATGCCGGAAAATCGGATATATTTTCCAGACCTTTAATCTGATTCAGGTCATGACGGCTCTGGAAAATGTTACTTTGCCCATGATTTTCGGGGGGATGGGCAATGATGCCGCGGTTGAAAAAGGTATGGAGCTGCTGGACCTGGTGGGGCTCAAGGACCGTTTTCAGCACAAACCCAACGAGCTTTCCGGCGGTCAGCAGCAGCGGGTGGCGGTGGCCCGGGCATTGGCAAACAGCCCGGCGATTATTCTGGCTGATGAACCCACAGGAAACCTGGATCTGACCACCGGCGAAGAAATCATTGCTTTGCTTAAAAATTTAAGTCGGGACCGCAACGTTACCGTAATTTCAGCCACCCATGATATTAAAATGCTCAATGTGTCAGACCAGGTGGTTTGGATTCGAGACGGCCGTATTGAAAAAATAGAGGAACGTGAAGATTTAACCATTTCCGTGGGTACGGTTGGCGAAAGATGGTGAGCAAATCAGCAGAAAAGATATGGGTAACCAAAAGGAAAACCCCGGCATTATGGCCGTTGGTGGTTTTCTTATTTGTTCTGGTATGGATGTTTTCACCTGCATGGGCGGGTGAAAACCCCGAGACGGCCCGGGATCGTTTTTTTTCAGACATCGAAACCCTGTCGTCTATTAAAGACCGATCTGCCGGAACGCTGGGTTTTGATTCCGCCGCTGAATTTATCAAGCAGTCATTTGTTGAACTTAATTTGGGAAATGTCGGAACCCATTTGTTTTTGGTACCCACCTTGCTTCAAAATTCCAGCACTTTAACCCTGCTTTCCTCCGGTCAAACCATTAATGTAGCGCCTATCCGCGGCAATGCCATTACCCCTCAGACAATTGAAGCCCCCGGCATTAAAGCCCCCCTGATTTATGTTGGCAAAGGAGAGCTGTCGGAATTATCGGGAAAAAAAATCAAAGATACCGTTGTACTCATGGAGTTGGATTCAGGAAAAAACTGGCTGAACGCAGCTTCACTAGGAGCCAGGGCCCTTATTTATCTGGATCGGGGAGAATCGGCCAAGAGTTTTTTCGAAGACAAACTGGAACTCTCTCCGATCCATTTTCCCAGATTCCATTTGTCTGTGGATGAAGCCAAAGCTTTTTTTCCGTCTTTTGAAAATAGACCCGGCAATATTGTGGCTGAAAATATTCGTCTGGTTTCGGATACCCGCTGGCAAAATGTAACGGCCCAGAATATTTATTGTCTTGTGGAAGGATCTCACCCGGAACTCAAGGAAGAAATGGTGATTGTAGAGGCATTTTTTGACAGTGCTTCCCATGTGATGGGAATATCACCAGGGGCTGATGCAGCCACCGGGATTGCCTCGCTTCTTTCTTACGCCCGCAGCCTCAAGCAAAACCCTCCGGCAAGATCGGTCATGCTGGTGGCCACATCCGGCCATGCTCAGACCCTTGCCGGTATGCGGGAAATGATCTGGAGCATTCGGGCACCTGCAAGGGTTCAAAGGGACATGCAAAAAGACTTGGAAAATATCATCGGCCATCATAGCAAAATGCTCGATGTTCTCCGCCGTGTAGATATCTGGGAATTATCCCGAAATTCTCAAATCCGGTTTCAGGATATAGAACATGCCGAGGACCTCTTCATAGAGGCCATCGGCGAAAGAATTAAAACCGATGCAGACCAAATTGCTCGCCATTTGATGCGCCTTCGTCTTGAAAAAAATGATACCACCGACGTGACACAGATACGAACACTTGCAGACCGGCGTTTGGTGCTTCGGCAGCTGGGATGGCGAAGCGATTTTCATAACCTTTCCAAAAATGAAATCGAGCAATTGCTTGCCCTGATTCCTGAGGCCATAAAAGATCATGAGACGATTTTAAACGATGCGAAAATTCAGGAAAAAATGCTCAAAAGTGCGCAGGATTTCAGGGAGGTCGCTAAAAGCAAAGAAATTGCCGCGATTATTTCCCTGCACCTTTCAAGTCATGGTGACGGAATCGGCGCGTTTAATAATGGCTGGCTGTTTCCACTGCGCCCGCGTATCAATCGCGTTGGCGCCTATGCGGTTATCAATGATGTTATTCATCAGTGGGCCATCAATTCCGAATATGCGTACCTATATCACGACACTCTTCGTCCCAGTCGCCTTCGGCCCTGGGATACCTATTTTCCGGATCAGCCGCAACTGGGCGGCGAGGTGAGTGCTATTGCTGGTTATCATGGCATTACCCTTGCCACTGTAAACGATGCCAGACCCATGTGGGGCACACCCCATGACACCATTGAAAAGGTAGATTTTCAATACGCGGTTGAACAAAGCCGGATGGTGACTGCTTTGATCAACGTTCTGAGCCGCTCACCCCGCCTGCATGACGGAGAATATCCCCGGGACGGTTTTTCCACCCTTACGGGAAGTGCAAAATTTCTACGCCACGGAGAGCTGTTTCCGGACCAGCCTGCACCAGATACCACCCTTCTATGCTTTCAGGGGCCTGCCCGGTTTCACGCCATTGTGGATGCCATGGGAAAGTTTCAACTCAGGGGAATTGCAGACTCAAGAC
>PWLN01000148.1 GCA_003559375.1 Balneolaceae bacterium
ACCATCGTGTCGGAATCGTTGACACGAATGTTATCGCGAATGCCTGCTGCAGTCAGTTTCAGAGGAGAAGCAAATGCTCCTTCACGGTCTTTAGTGACCCAGCTTTCCCTTTCGGCTCTCCATTCGTTCTCATCAGGCACCCGGTAGCCGCTTGGGCAGGGATTATTGATCCCATTTACTCCTTGCCATAAATTTTCGTTTGGTGGAGTACGCCAATCATATGGGGAGGTGCCCACAAGTATGAAATCGCCGTGCCCGGGTTGATCGGTGTCGCTTAGTGTATTTGTTGTGCCGGAAATTGGCACGCCATTTACACGGTCCATAAGCTGGTGCCCATCATCAGGCCTGCCCCACTGGAACAGGTCTCCGTAGGCATAAACATCATCAAGGGCTTCTGCAACCCGATCAGCGCCCAGGTTTCGGTCGAGCCAGCAGCGGTTATTGGCGCCAATCACTGTGCCATAGGTCACTTCAACACCTGCATACGTAAAGGTAACCTCACCGCAATCGGTTACACACTCCCCAATAAGCTCGTACTCAACATCGAAACTTACTGGCGGACCATTGCCGGCAACCTTTAGTCCGAATGACCATGGATCACCAGCCTGCCAATCCGGCTCCAGGTCAAACGTAAATTCATGCCAGACATCTGGTGCTGCCGTGCCTTTAAAGTTTTTGATGGATTTATCGTCCGCCAGTACATCGGCAATTTTCTCGGTGCTTCTCACCTTCAGTACAAATTCAGTAAGCGTATTGTAGTACGTTATATCAACCGTTTTGCTAAACGGTTTTCTTCGATTACCCCATTCTATGGTCTTTGATTCCGCAAACTCATGATATTCAGGATCATCCGGATCAATGCACTCAACCAGGGATTGATCCACTGGATGTGTTACCATAAGTTCGCTCGCTGATACATTCACATCATTAATTGTATTCTGATCAACAATTGAATCGCAGCCATAAGAAAAGAGTCCCATAATGGCTATGCCTAATACTATTTCTATATAGCGTTTCATGACAAATTCCAGTTTTGGTTTTGGAATAGAATTTTTAGAAATGAAACCGTTACGTTCATTTCTTCGACAACAGTGACTATAGTCAGGTTCTCTGTGGGACTCCAATAAGCATCCCAACTATCACGTACACATCTCACCACAAAAGTGGGCTGCTGATTAACCTCTTCAAATTCATTTAGATATTCACTATTCAGAAAGGTTACGCAATGATCAGATGGGCTGTCGGCCTGCGTGTACAGATAACCTTCAGTGCTTTCAGCCGAACAAAAGAATAGCCAAAAGAAGGAAAGAAGAGATAAAGGCATACATACTTTCATAACAAAATATATTAGTTACAGAAAACATAGAGCCTATGATAGTAAGGTATCTTTTAAATATCAGTTAATCCATATTAATTTTATCATAATTGTAAATACGGATGTAATCCAACATTACCCCAACCCAATCATCAATCTGTTTTGTCCGGTTTATACGGGTTCGGTACAAATCTGACAATCCTATATCAAAAATCGCATATCTAATGATCTTATGCTGATATAAATAAAACCCGGCATTTCCCCAATAATCCCTCCGTGTATCTCAGTGCTCTCCGTGGCAATACAACATCACCATATCCGGGATATCGCCTAATCCAGATTCATAATCAACATCATCACAAAAAGCATCACAGCCACATAACCGGTACCCAGCCATACAGACTTCTCTTTCAACAGCAACCCGGTAAGGAATATGAAAATCAAAACAGTAAGCACCTCAGCCCATCCGGATCCCGGAAATAGTATCATCGGTAAAACAGGGACAATAAAAAGACAGATGAGCAGAAAATAATCTTTGTCAAAATAAACATGATAATAATATTCAAGCCTTGCGGTAAGTGGAATAACAAAATTTCTCATACCAAATACCATCAAAAGCAATCCGCATATAAAGAAAAAAGAAAAGGCCGTAATGATAATGGTTAACGGTTGGCGATCAAATGTTCCTGAAAAATATAGCAAGAATAAGATGATAGATGAGATGAATGCCATCAATATTGCAATATCTGCAAACCTCATTCGCTGAATATTGTTTACCAATGCCTTGCTCTCGATAGAATTTACTTTCCTGTTATTTTTCTTTGATGATTTTTTCTTTTTTTTGAACTTATCTTCCAGACGGCTGAGATAAGGTTTAACCGATGGCAATATGAACAATAAAAAGCCACCGGCTAAACTCACTATTATGATTTCTTTTATAGTTAATTGCACTTTTTTAGAGTTTTAATAAAATATCATCAAATATTTATCATAGATTTTGCTATCTAAATTAAATGTTAATTTATATTGAATGGAATGCCATCTAAATTTTTTTTATCCTGTATCGGCTTCAAAAAAAAGTTGTACCACAAATCCTTAGATTTGCTTATCATTCTATGAATATGAGGAAATTTTAATATTTAATTTTTTTAAGACTCATATTATTATGCAATAAATAATGGCTGACGGGACCATGAACTCTAAATTTTTTTTATCCTACCTGGCAATTTTTACTCTCTTTCTTTTTTTTGTCTCATGCGACAAAATCTATGAACCAATAGAAATAAAAGGAAAAGTTATTGATCTTGACACGTCTCAACCAATATCTAATGCAGAGATAAACATTGTTTCTCCGGATGATCTCAAAAGTCTCACTTTTACCAATGAAAATGGTGAATATTTTTTTGAAGATGTATCAGTTGATAGTATTATCGATGTGACTATTCATGCTTTTAAAGAAGGCTATTCATTTGATTCGGTAACATTACTTGCAGTCCCAGAAAAAATCTTAAATGTGCCCAACCTAAGGCTCAGAAATTTAAGTGACTCTGATGGAAATGGAACAAGTCCAAGAGGCTCTGCCTCTATTACATTACTTTCAAAATCTAATGACTTTATTCAAGTACTTGGTACCGGTGGTAATGAAACTGTAGATTTGGTATTTGTAGTTAGTGATTCATCTGGTGTTCCAATTGGAAACAACAACGCTGTATACGTTAATTTCCAAATAATCGCCGGGCCAAATGGAGGAGAATCAATTTATCCAGACTCTGTTAGGACACAATCCGGCATTGCAAGAGCTACTTTAACGAGTGGTAATTCAGCAGGTGTATTGCAAGTCCGTGCATCATTTACAAGAAATGGCATAACAGCAAATTCGAGTCCGGTGCCTATAACTATCAGTGGTGGCCTACCAAATGATAATCATTTTGAAGTAAGTAGTGAATTCAAGAATATTCCATCAAGAGCTAATACCCCGAACACGATTACAGCCCTTTTAGGTGATAAACATGGTAATCCGGTAATTCCAGGAACAGCCGTTTATTTTGGTACAAATAAGGGAAATATCGATGGCTCTGCAAATACAAATGAGCAAGGTTTAGTAACATCACAACTTCGAACAAACAATACAACTCCCGGTTTAGCCAAAGTGAAAATCGAAACTGTTGACGATAATAGTGTTACTATTTCAAGAGAAATAGATATTTTATTTTCTGGCTCTCCCAAACTTTCAGTTTCTCCCGATAACATTGATTTAGTTGGATTTGAATCACAGGTATTCGCCATCAATCTGTCAGATGAAAATGGAAATCCACTTGCATCAGGTACTACTATGGAAGTATCCGTTGATAACGATGATTTAGTGCTTTCAGGCACTACATTTATAGAATTGACTGACACTCAAAATAAGGGAAATGGATATACAGATTTTGAATTTCAACTAAGGAATCCAGATCGAGTTACAATTACTGATGATGTAGTTTTAACTATTTCTACCTCAGGGCCAAATGGTAATTCTTCAAAAGACGTCAGATTTGAAGTAGATAAAAACGAACCCGGACAACCAGGATCAATTTTTTTACATGACATTTCTGAAACTGATATCGGTGTGAGGGCAACCGGCCAACGAGAAGATACACAACTTACATTCCAGGTGGTTGATGTTAACGGAAATCCATTAAGTAATCAAAATCCAACTGAAGTCAAGTTTGTTTTTGGTAATAAACCTGATGGTGGTGAATTCATTTCACCTGAATCAGTAGTCACAAATAATTTAGGACAAGCTACCGTAACTTTAACAAGTGGAACTTTGCCCGGAACTGTGCAGGTAATGGCAGAAACCACTGATAATTCAGGCAGAGTCATTCGTTCACAGCCTGTGGTTGTCGTAATTCATGCAGGTCTGCCACATCAGGAACATTTTACCTTACTTCCTCTAACAATTAATATTGTTGCAACTGCATCTTCCATGGGTAATGAGTATGAATTCATTGCATTAGCAGGTGATCGTTACAGCAATACTGTCCCTGATGGGACTGCAATTTACTTTAGCACTACTGGTGGATTTATTCAGGGTTCATCATTTACTCAAAATGGCAGAGCAAGTTCATTTCTTACTGTGGCAAATCCAATACCAGGAAATGGTATTGCAACAGTACGTGCCAGCACAGCTGATGATAATCAGAATACTGTTAGTGAGACAGCACAGATTATATTTTCAGGCGAACCTATTATAACAGTCACACCGAATACGATAAACTTACCAAACGCTTCTGATCAAACTTTTAATTTTACTGTTCGTGATTCAAATGGCAACCCAATGGCTGCAGGAACAAACATTACAGTATCAGTTGAAGGTGAAGATTTTGAACTTATAGGAGATACTAACATTACTCTGCGCGATGTAAATGCTAGTTTTTCAAATATTCCGGCTTTAACAGAATTTAAGTTTAATATAAAAGATTCAAACCCTGAAACTGTGAACAATACTCCGATCATTATCACAATTGAGGTTGATGGCCCGAATGGTTACGAAAGAAAAGTAATTGAGGGAAGAAAAAATAAATCTCCATAGATAGTTAAATTTTCAATTCCAAAAATGTCTATCAAACATAGTTTAAGTAATTATTTCACCGATAGTAAAACCACCATGTAATTCACTACCCCTCCGTAGCATTTAAATTAAATCAGCATGAAATATTCATTCAGAATTTGGCATGCTAAAATCAAGAGGCATGCCATTAGCACTTATTGGGTTAACTTTTCACCAAAAAGAGCTTATCTTTTTAATATATCCTGAATAATCATCTGCAAATTTTTATGAAATTAATATCTATTCAAGAGGCTGTTGGCTTTGTAAAGTCGGGAGATCATGTATTTGTACACACAGCTGCAGCTGCACCCGTGCAACTGGTAACAGCACTCACTGAAAGGCACCGGGAACTAAGCGACATTACCTTTTACCATATGCATACCGAAGGGCCTGCACCATATGTAAATCCTGAATACAGCAGCTCATTCCGGACAAAGGCTTTTTTTGTCGGAAGTAACATAAGAAAGGCACTGGAAACAGGAGAGGCAGATTATGTCCCGGTTTTTCTGAGCGAGATTCCAAAATTGTTTAATAAAGGTATCATAAAACTGAATGTTGCATTCATGCACGTTAGTCCGCCCGACAGGCATGGTTACTGCTCTCTCGGGGTTTCAGTTGATGGGTCACGCGCGGCATTGAACAACGCTGATCTGGTTATTGCACAGATTAACCCAAATATGCCCCGGACTCACGGGGATGGTATTGTCCACAAATCCCGCATCCATTACGGCGTGGAAGTTAATGACCCTTTGCCCGAACATTTTCCATCCGAGCTAACGGAACTCGAACTCAAAATCGGTCGCCATTGTGCTGAACTGGTAGATAATGGAGCAACACTTCAAATGGGTATAGGCTCCATTCCAGACGCCGTACTTGCTTCCTTAATTCATCATAAAGATCTGGGTGTCCATACCGAAATGTTCTCGGACGGATTAATCCATTTACTGGAATCGGGTGTTGTCAATAATTCCAAAAAAACGATCCATCCCAACCGTACAGTAGCCTCATTTCTGTTTGGCACAAGAAAATTGTATGACTATGTTGACGACAATCCGAACCTTGCCATGCTCGATTGCGGTTATGTAAATGATTCAAAAGTAATCCGCAGAAACCCGAAAGTTACGGCAATTAACAGTGCCATCGAGGTAGATTTGACAGGCCAGGTCTGCGCCGATTCCATAGGCATCCGGCAGTATTCAGGTGTGGGCGGACAGATGGATTTTATCCGTGGCGCCTCCCTGTCAGAAGGCGGAAAACCTGTAATCGCACTGCCCTCCACTACTCGCCGGGGCTTATCAAGGATCGTATCATACCTGAAACCGGGTGCCGGTGTAGTAACAACCCGTGCTCACGTGCACTATGTGGTTACTGAATATGGAGTTGCCGACCTGTATGGCAAAAGCCTGCGGGAACGCGCAAAGGCCCTCATCGGAATTTCACACCCAGATCATCAGGAAATACTCGAAAAAGAAGCATTCGAGCGGTTTAAGAAGCTGTGAGGAAGCCGTTGTCGGGTATATGAGATAGCAGATGGCAGACGGAAGACGGAACATAAAAAACCTACCCCGTTTTAAAAAAAACCAGGCTATAACAAATAAAACCAATACACCAAAATCTATTGTCTATTGTCGGTGAAGTCTATTGTCCATTGTCTAAATTTCATTATTATTGTAGATAACTAAAATTAACTTCGCAGAACACCTACAAATGAAAAGAAAATCTGAAAGGATAACTATTATTAAAAGCAATTCTGGTGAATTATCTGATTTTTTAAATAAAGTTGGATCCCTGAATCTTGAATCATCTTACTACCTGATGATTATTGTCGGGAAATATAAGGCCGGAAAAAACCGCGTATTGAAACGGTTAGAAAAAAAAGCCGGAGAATTTGAAGCACTGGATCTGCGTAATGTGATCTCTTCAAATGAAGAAGAATCATATAAAAAAATTGATGAAATGTTTAAGTATATCGGGGAAACAGAAAAGAATATCCTGCTCCAGAATGGCGACTGTCTTGCAGGTGAATACACCGGTTTCACCTATTCTTCTGTTCGCTATGCAACACCCCAGGAAAGATACCTGCTAAAAAAAATCATAGGCAGTGAGCGTTTCTTTGTGCTGGATATCCTGGATCCTGAGAATATTGACAAATCGCTTGAAAGGGTTGCCCAAACGGCTGTTCTATTCGATGAAGCCGATTCACTGTTTGGCAAACTGCTATGGAAAATGAAACAGGTCAAAGTACATGGGCACACCTTTTCTAATAAACGGCCTGTTGTGTCTGGTAATTGATTTCAATAAACTGCCGGTGAATCTTATATAAAGGCTTTCCCTTGCCGGGTCGGCGACCCGGGGTACGGTGGGCCGCATACTTAAACTGCTGCTACACCGAAACCTTGCTCTCTTGTCTCGGGTCCAGATCATGCAGAGAGGAAACCGTAGCTTGAATGGTTTTATACCACTCATTCCCGAATTTATCATTGATCTCATAATAGTCTGCAAAATCCGGTTTTCGAAGATTCATCTTCCACTCCTGGGTTTTGGCCTGAAAAACGGGATCAATATGTAATAATTCATGATATAAAAGCATTTTTTTTGTATCAAGATCCAGCATGTCCCATAAATCGCCGGAAACCTCGATCAGATAATCATTTCCTGAATAGTGCTTTACCTCATTTGTTGATTTGATACATTTGGCTGCACGCTGTTTGGAAATATTCGGATAAACAAGCAGGTAGCCAATTTGGGCAGGGCCAAGTTCAATATTCTGTGCTTCAATCACTTGTTTTGCAATATCCTGCATCTCAGGTGATTCGATTAATTCTTTACCGCTTAATTTTATCTCTCCCCGGGGGTCAAGAATGTTGTTCTGCTCCATATAAGTATTTTAAAAACGTTATTTGATGTAAGCTTAAAGTAAAGTGCAGAAGATACAAAAGATAAAACCCACATTTAGCGAAAACCTGACAGCATGCGAACGAAAGTGAGCTTCTGCCCCGTGAGGGATCCATAGGGATCAGCGTTGAAGCGGATTAGTATGTGTGGAATCATTCAGCGAAAACCTGACAGAATAGCCAAACTAAGTGAAAGGCATGTTTTTGGAATTCATAAATCCTTAAGTTAATATTTAAAGGGTAATTATTCTGACCTGCAATTTAAATCTGTAAAAATGAAAAAAAGTATTCTTGGCGGTTTTATTGGCCTGTCCATCGTTCTGAGCCTCGATTCACTCATGCGCGTTTTAATCGCGCTTTATGTAGATGAGCAGATTCTGATGTTCTCATATACCGGCTATCCGGGATTTTTGCCTGTAATTCTCATTACGGTTATGGCCGGTATTAGCTCATTCCTGGGGTGTCTTTTTGTGTTGACTTATGACAAAAATCATCAAATTGCCGGCCTGATTCTCTTTATACTCCTGCTGAGCGGGTTACGGTACGGCCAGATCCATCTTCTTTATCCAACTGAAGGAATTCTCTATCCTATTCTTGGATTTATATTATCATTGATTGCAATATTTCTGGCCTGGAAGGTGGTGAGACCATCGAAAAGTGAAAAGGATGCTGAAAAGTTTAATCAGCAGCATCACCCCGTTAATTCCGAAAAGTAGCATCAACCTCGGAAACCGGAACCTGCCGCCATTCTGACAATTGTGATACAATAGCATCCCTTACCGTTTTCAATAACTCGGGTGAATCTTCGGGTTCGAGTTTGGCTGTTTCGATCGGATCAAGTACTTTTAACTTCACATAAACATCCGGCTGGAATTTCCATGATTGTTTTGGAAGGCATCCCTGTGTTCCATCGAGAACAAGCGGCAATACCGGTTTTTTTTCTCTGATTGCAAGATCAAAAGCACCGGATGCAAATCTGTTCAGCTTTCCAGTGCGTGAACGTGTTCCCTCCGGAAAAAACATGACCGATACATTCTGATCCAGATAAAATTTACAATTTTTAAAGACAGAAATGCTTTTCGATGATGATTTTCTGTCAACAGGAATATCACCGGCAAGTTTCATCATCCAACCTAACATAGGTATGCTAAACAGTTCTTTTTTTGCTACCCATTTCATTTCCCAAGGCAGAATTGATATTACAGGAATATCTGCATTACTCAAATGATTGCTAACCACAACATAGGGATTTCTGTCATCGATGTTTTCATGGCCATCGATGGAAACCTGCCAGTTTGGGTTAATTCTGGTAATGGCCAGGCCCAATTTCCTGAATAGTAGGCCGGTACGATATCGGGTAGGATCACGGTCAAAGATCCTGGAAACAAATAGCAGGGGCAGCCAGATCAGTATGAGCAATACTATTCCTGCCCAAATGATTACCGATGTTATATACTGCATAAACCAGAGCTATTTTTTAAGCTTCGGAATAAAACTTTTAAAAAGGCCCCACAAACCTTTTGCGGGCTTTCTTGCCCGTTTATTTCTTTCTATGGCCTGATCAATCACAGGAGGAAGAATGATTTTGGGTTTTGCAACCTGTTGCGGCTCTTTAATTTCTTTTTTTTCTACATCTTTTTGATGCTGTTTTTTCTGTTGTCCCTTTTGTTTTTGATTATTTTGAGTTCGTTTATGTTGTGTGGCCTGCTGTTTTTCTTCCTGAGCAGGTTGTTGCTCCCGTTTTTCTTCTCTTGGCTGAATTTTTTTCCTCTTTTGCTTTGACCTGCCGCTTCTTTTCTGCTCAGCTTTTTTACCCTGATCTTCCGATGTAGCTTCGCGTTTTGGACTATCTACTGTTTTTTTTGACTCTTTCTTCTGCTTTTCATGCTTTGCCTGTTGAGAAGCGGGCTTTGCAAAATCATTAGTCCATGAGAAGTCTTGATGGTGATTAAAAACATCAGGCACGTCAACATTTTTAATTGTATTACCTTTGATATTCAAAATTGTTTGAAATGACCTGCTATCGCGGCGTGTAACAAATGTAATGGCAATTCCTGATTTATCATACCTTCCGGTTCGTCCGATACGGTGTATATAGTCATCAGAATTGTTGGGCACATCGTAATTTATGATAATTGAAACGCCCTTGATATCAATTCCACGGGCAAGAACATCAGTTGCTACAATAACCGGCACCTGGCCATTTTTAAAAGCTGCAAGCGCCCTGTTACGCTCATCCTGTGAGCGGTCTCCGTGAATACTTTCTGCTTTGATTCCTTCCTTTTTTAAAAGCCTCTGAAGTTCATCGGTTCCTTTTTTGGTTGATGTGAAGATGATACAGGAGTCCCACTCAAGTTCTCTGAAAATTCCCTTGACAAGCGGTATTTTCTGATTGCTTTTCAGATTATATGCCCGCTGTTCCACACTTTTTGCAGGCTTGGATTTTTCCGTTTCTACCTTAATAGGATTTTTCATGATAGAAGAAGACAGCTTTTGAATCTCAACCGGCATCGTAGCTGAGAAAAGCAGGGTTTGCCGGTTTTCAGGCAGCCATGAAATAATCTTTTTCATATCGGGTAAAAAGCCCATATCCAGCATGCGGTCTGCCTCATCCAGCACCAGGAACTCCAATTTTGAAAAATCGATATTAACAACTTTGTTTTGGTCAATCAGCCTACCCGGAGTGGCTACAATCATATCCACACCTGCTTTTAGTGCTTTAGCCTGAACAGAAAAATCACTGCCGCCAATTACAGTTGCTGATGATATACCAGCATGGTAACCTATTGCAAAAATTTGCTCGTCAATTTGGCTTGCCAATTCACGGGTAGGGCTCAATATCAATGCTTTTACACCATCCCTGTTGCTTTGCAACACTTTTTCCATAATTGGAATAATGAAGGCACCCGTTTTGCCTGTGCCGGTCTGTGCCACGCCAATCAGGTCTTTTCCCTCCAATAATGGAGGTATGGCTTGCTGTTGAATAGCGGTAGGCTCCTCAAATTTTACATCTCTCAATCCTGCCTGCAGTGATTCTGATAACTTAAACTCGGTAAATTTCAAACGTTGTATTCTATTTTAATTTCTGTTACTGTCGGTAAATTATTTAATTCATCCAATATAACAAGATTCCGGCGTATTAGATATTATTATTG
>PWLN01000434.1 GCA_003559375.1 Balneolaceae bacterium
ATAGATCGCTCCAAACAGGCTATAATTTCGCTGTTCATACTGCGATGTTGGGCTTCTGCCTGCTGCTTTAGCTTTTTGTAAATAGGCTCTGGTATATTTTTGACTGTGATACTTGGCATAATCTTTTAAGTTTCGTTATGGTGTAAATATGAAACTAATCTAAAAGGAGAAATATTGCAAGAGGGTAAGCCACATAACGGTTCGGCGTTTGTGCTGCCGGCGAACCAACGTAATAAAGGGAAATACTGTAACCGGACTGCACGAAACGCTTGTTAATGGCCGATCTGATTATTGGTTTGATTCGATAATCTCTTCAACTTTCGATTTGAGATCCAATATATCTTCTGTTGCCACAATCCAAACCATCTCAAGAGTGACACCAAAATATTCATGAATGATGATATCTCTCATACCGGCAATCTGGCGCCAAGGGACATCTGAATGATTTTCTCGAATTTCATCAGGCAGGTGCTTTACGGCTTCCCCGATAATTTCAAGTCTTCGTAGAACCGCATCCTGTTTCTCTACATTTTCATAAAATTCATCTTCGGAAACACCATCAAGAAACCTCTGGATATGTTCTATACTCTCTAAAATATCCTGAAGATAGACATCTGGCTTTCTATTGCTCATAGCACGGGTTCTTCATCCCTGAGGATTTCTTCCTTTAAGGCCGGCTTGATGGCTTCATATTCCACAAGATCAACTTTCATGCCTAATTCGTCTTCCAGTTCCTGTTGAATTCCGATGAATTCCAGCAAGCTCATCTTTTGATCGATTTTGACAAGCAAATCCAGATCATTCACCACAGTTTCACCTCGCGCAGATGACCCAAATATTCCGGCTTTTTTGATTCCGTATTTTTTAAGGATCGGTCTGATTTTCTTTTTTATGTTGTCGAGGTTGTCCATGTTTTTGATCTATAGTTACATAGTCTAATATAACAAAAGATAAGTGAATTTAGCTTATGGCTTGATTCGTGTGGTAAGTGCCATTAAAATATAATTATACCTGAACTACATCCCCGGGTAATCGTTTATATTATAATTCTAAATACACCAATTTACAAAGAGATGCAGATTTTAATTCAGTTCTGCTGCATTAATCTCGTATAATAATCCCGAGTAAAAAACCCGGATAAATGCATTATTCGGTTCAAGGATTTCGCTTTTTCCAGTTCAAATTTAGAAAGCCTGCAGTTGAATACGAAATCAGTTCATGGAAATATGTCCGGTTTTCAGGACATTATGCCATCAGATGGTGGTATGCCTAAATAGTGAGTGTGGAAACCTGGACGATCCCTTATTAAGGCTTTACTCTGAGGTATCGCATAAACGAAAGGTTGTCATGATCTTCTCTCCAGGTTTCTTTCCAAATTGTTCCGATTTTATCCCGGTATTCCGGGAAAAAGACATCTCCCTCGTATTCTTTTTTTATTTCTGTAATCACTAATTCGTCTGCGATATCCAGGGTTTGCCTGTAGATCTCACCTCCGCCAATAATGAAAACTTTTTCGTGATTGCTTAAATATTGAAGGGCATCTTTTATCTCAGAAAACACTGGAACATGATCATATTTTTTTGATCGGCTCAGCACCACATTTTCCCTGCCGGGCAGCGGTTTTTCTTTCAGTTCTTCAAAAACACCCCTTCCCATGAGTAATGGATGGCCCATTGTGGTTTTCTTAAAAAACTTCAGGTCTTCGGAATAGTGCCACGGCAAAGTCCCATCTCTGCCTATTACCAGGTTTGGATCGTGAGCTGCTATGATGATCAAACTCATACAGCAACAGGAAATTTGATAACGGGATGCGGGTCGTAATTCAGCAGCTCAAAATCTTCAAAAGTGAGCTTATCAATAGGTTTTGTGGCAATTTTTAATTCAGGAAGGGATTTCGGCTCGCGTTTTAACTGCTCTTTTAGCCCTTCAATATGATCTTCATAAATATGAGCATCCACAATCGTATGTGCAAAAGTTCCGGGCTGCAAACCTGTTTCCTGTGCAATAGCCATCGTAAGGGCAGAATAGCATGCAAGATTAAATGGAATTCCGAGTGCAATATCACCGGAACGCTGGGTTAAGTGGCAATGTAGCTTTCCTCCGGATACATTAAATATGTACATGAGATGGCAGGGAGGCAAACCCATTTCACCCAATAAACCGGGATGCCAGGCTGATACCACTATCCGCCGGCTCTCGGGATTTGTTTTCAAAAGTTCTATTGCATTTTGTACCTGGTCAAATTCATGGTATTCCCAATTTTTTTGTCCGTTATTGCCAAGCGGTTGATAGGCGGTACCGTCAGAAGCTTTGGCCATCGGAAACCGGCGCCAGAGCACCGGGTATATCGGCCCCACGTATCCTTCTTCATCGGCCCATGCATCCCAAATGTGAATATCATTTTCATCCCTCAGCCAGTTGATATGGTCTTCACCCCGTAAATACCAGAGTAATTCCATAATTACCGATTTAAAAAAAACCTTTTTTGTGGTAAGCAGTGGAAACCCATCAGAAAGGTCTATTTTATAGAATTCAGCAAAATTTGAAAGTGTCCGTACACCTGTCCGGTTATTTTTCCAAACTCCGTTATCCAACACATTCTGAACAAGATCTAAGTAGGCTTTCATAATATTGAATCGGTTTAATATTTAAAGTACAACTCCGGTGAGAAGGTAAACTGCTACCGAAAAATATATGATAATTCCGGTTACGTCTACAAGGGTAGCAACAAAAGGTGCTGATGTAACAGCAGGATCAAATCCGATTTTCGACATGATGAAGGGCAGCATTGAACCACTCATATTTCCAAACAATACAACACCTACCAGGCTTGTACCCACTGTTAGAGCCTGCAGGGACATAGCTAGAGAAAGCGGTTCTCCGCGTAAAAACATCCAAAATCCTATTACGAATGTTCCCATCAACCCGAGTATGGATCCAAGAAAGAGTCCGGAAAGAAACTCTTTGCGAAAAACCCAGAACCAATCCGATAACTTGATATCATCGGTAGAAATTGCCCGGATGATCAACGTTGCTGCCTGCGACCCCGAATTTCCACCGCTTGAGATTATCATCGGAATAAAAAGAGCAAGTATGGCTGCTGCGGCAAGGGTATCTTCAAATCCTGCCATGGCTGTAACAGTGAACATCTGCCCCAAAAAAAGAAGTACCAGCCAGCCAATTCTTTTCTGAACCATCTGAGTCATAGACGTTTCAGAATACACCTTATCAAGCGCACTCATACCAGCCATAAGCTGCATGTCTTCCGTTGTTTCTTCTTCCGCCACATCCAAAACGTCATCAACGGTAACGATTCCTACCAAAATTCCACCCGAATCTACTACAGGAAGTGCTACGCGGTCGTATTTACTTAGCATCCGTACAGCCTCTTCCTGGTCATCAAATGCACTCAGAACTTCAAACGAATTATCCATGATATCTGAGATATGTGTATTCGGTTCTGCCAGAATCAACTGGTTTAACCTCAGATCGTCAATAAGTTTTTCATTTTCATCAACAACGTAAATCACATTCACTGTCTCGGCTGTTCTCCCGAATTTTCGGATATGCTCAAAACTTTTTTCTACCGTCCAGTCTTGTTTCACACGAACATAGTTCGTGGTCATCAACCGTCCTACACTTTCTTCCGGATAACCTAAAAGACGCCTTACCTGGGCAATATTATCCTTGTCCATTGAGTTCAGCACTTTCTGAGTAAGGTGCCCTGGCAACTCTTCCATCAGAGCCACCCTTTCATCCGGCTCTAAATTGTTCATCACATCACTGAGCTGCTGTTTACTGAAAACCTCAAGCAGTTCTACTCCTATTGCTGAGCCCAGGTATGTAAATACGTCTGCAGCTTTTGCTTTTTTGAGCAGCCTGAATATAACGACAGCAATTTCGGGCGACAGGTCCTCCAGCATCTCGGCTATATCAACCGGTGGCACATCTGCAAGTACCTCTTTTATTGTAACCCATTCTTTATTTTCAATGAGTTCATCAAGTTCCGGTTTTAACAATTTCGCGATCATACCAGATTTAACGAATTGATTTTTTTCAAGTTCAATAAAATGATTTTAACTCACCCGAGCAGGCAGTACAGTCGGTTAAATTATTTCTTAATAACTACCACAGCATTCAAATATAAGGTCTGCCGGGCATATAAAATAACAGATTTGGAAATTCATCAATGACTAAAAATGTGCTTTAAAGCATTTTTAGCTGCCAGCTGCTCTGCATTTTTTTTACTTTTCCCCTTACCCTCTCCCAGCTTTCTATTGTCAATATAAACAGCAATATGGAATGTCTTGTCATGGCCGGGGCCATCTTCTGAAAGTACCACATATTTAGGCAAGCTCATTTTTTCGGATTGAGAATATTCCATCAGCAAGCTTTTGTGATTATCAATCTTTGTGACTACATCCTCGAAATCCAGAAATTGATCAAGGTTCCATTGTACAAATTCGAAAGCTTTTTGGTAACCTTCAGTTACGTAAATAGCTGCGATAAGCGCCTCATAAACATCAGATAAAACACTTTTTGACAGTTCAATGCCCTGTCCTGCCGCCCTGTCTCCAATTTCGAGAAACTCGTTTAAGCCAAGTTTTTTTGAAAGCTCATAAAGAGTATCCCCTCGTACAATTTTTGCCCGAAGTTTTGTCAGGAACCCTTCGTTTTCTGTCGGAAATTTTTCATATAGTATTTCAGTAACAATGAGGTCAAGAACAGCATCACCCAGGAATTCCAGGCGCTCATAGGTCTCTGATGGATTATACCGGCTGTTGTCAACGATAGACCTATGACGCAGGGCACGTTTGTAAAGCTCAGCATGCTCTGGCTGAATTTTAAACCCGAGTTTTTTTTCGAGGAGGTTAAATCGGCTTTTCAGCTCCGTTTTCTTTGCATGTGGCTTTATCCGGAACCATTTTTTTAGCCAATTAAACATCTATAGCTTTCACTTTATAAATTTCTTAAAGATAAGCGTGGTATTATGGCCTCCGAATCCGAACGCGTTGTTCATTGCATAAGTAATATCCCTTTCTACCGGGGTATTGGGTGTGTAGTTGAGGTCACACTCAGGGTCAGGATTGTCCTGGTTTATGGTAGGAGGTATAATGCTGTGATAGATTGCCAGAAGTGCCGCTAAAGACTCTGCAGCGCCGGCGGCACCCAGCATGTGCCCGGTCATGGATTTGGTAGAATTTAAATTCATTTTATAGGCATGGTCACCAAACACTTTTTTAATGGAGTTTGTTTCTGCAATATCTCCCAATGGGGTTGAGGTACCATGCATATTGATGTGGTCGATATTCTCAGGCTTCAACCCTGCCATTTTTAGTGCATTGTTTATGGCAAGTATTACACCATTGCCATCCGGGTCGGGAGCAGTAATATGGTATGCATCAGCTGAAAAGCCGTAACCCACAATTTCACCATAGATCCGGGCGCCTCTTGAAAGTGCAGAGTCAAGCGATTCCATGAAAAAAATGGTTGCTCCTTCACCCAGTACAAATCCGTCCCGATCCTTATCGAATGGGCGGGATGCCCTCTCCGGTTCTTCATTTCTTCGTGATAACGCCCTCATTGAAGAAAATCCTGCAACCCCGATTCTCCAGACCGGCGATTCGGTGCCTCCACACAAAGCCATGTCGCTATGGCCGTACTTGATTGTATCATATGCGAGGCCAATATTATGTGATCCGGTAGCACATGCTGATACAGCACAATAGTTTGCACCCCTGAAACCGTACTTGATAGAAATCTGCCCCGCTGCAATATCAGGAATAAGCATCGGGATAAAGAATGGATTTACTCCCCTGGATCCTTTTTCATGGAGTTCTACGGATTGTTCATAGTAAGTGATCATTCCACCGATACCCGTGCCGACAATGACGGCAACACGGTCTTTATCAATGGCATCCAGGTCAACCTTACTGTCTTTAATAGCCTCATCGGCAGTAATAAGCCCATATTGTGTTACAGGATCGAGGCGTCGTGCTTCCTTGCGATCAAAATAATCGTTGGAATCATAATTCTCGATTTGACCAGCAAACTTGGTAGGAAGGTCACTGGTATCAAAATGTGTAATGGGACGCACACCACTTTTACCGGAAATGAGACCGTTCCAAAAATCAGGAGCGGTCTTTCCTAATGGTGTTAATGCGCCGATCCCTGTAATTACTACTCTTCGTTCGGCCATATCAACAGGTTTTAAAAAGATTGGAGAAGTTTATGATTTTTCCTGGATATACTTGACTGCATCACCAACTGTTGCAATATTTTCTGCATCTTCGTCGGGAATGCTCATATCAAATTCTTTCTCGAATTCCATGATAAGTTCTACGGTATCCAGAGAATCTGCACCAAGATCGTTGGTGAAATTTGCTTCAGCAACTACTTCTGATTCATCAACACCAAGTTTATCTACAATAATAGCTTTGATTTTTGCTTCTACGTCTTGTGACATATTGGACCTTTTTGTTTGTTTAGGGTTTAAATAAAAGTTATTTAATTTAATTTTTTTACCGCAAAAAAATACGACATATCAATGTAAAATGACACGTTTCAGTGTGTGTTTTCCTGCAAGTTTTCTACATTGCCATGCCGCCGTCAACACGAATCACTTCACCGGTGATATAAGAACTGAGATCAGAGGCAAGAAATGCAACTGTATTGGAGACTTCATCTGCTTCGCCAGCCCGTCCTAACGGAGTTTCCTGTTTAATGGCGTCGAGTACTTTCTCGCTGAGCTGTTCAGTCATTTCAGTCAAAATATAACCCGGTGCCACCACATTTGCGCGAATATTCCGGCTGGCCAGTTCTTTAGCGAACGACTTGGTGAAACCAATGATTCCAGCTTTGGATGCAGCATAATTGCTTTGACCGGCATTACCGGATATACCTACCACAGAACTGATGTTAATGATTGAACCACCTCTGGCACGCATCATAGGCTTTGTCGCAGCTTTACTGTAATTGAAAATACTTTTCAGGTTGGTAGTGATCACATCATCCCAGGCTTTTTCATCCATGCGTAAAATCAGGTTATCTCTTGTGATGCCGGCATTATTTACCAATACATCAAGAGCCCCCCACTGTTTTACAATCTCGTTAATTACCTCTTCAGCTTTATTAAAATCAACAGCATCGGCCTGGAATGCCAGACCTTTCCCACCCGCTGCCTGAATCTCTTCAACCACCTTTTCGGCTGCTTCTGAGGAGCGTGCATAGGTTATGGCAACATTTGCGCCAAGACGCGCGAATGTAAGGGCAATGGATTTACCTATCCCTCTGCTTCCTCCGGTAACAAGACAATTTTTTTGATGTAAGTTCATGATATTACTATTCGTAACCTTCTATATTTTCATTTTTTATTGTACGCTTAACCAGGCCTTGCAATACATTACCCGGCCCTACTTCAATAAAAGAAGAAGCTCCGTCTTTTTCCATATTCAAGATCGTTTCAGTCCAACGTACGGGATTTACAAGCTGGCTTACCAGGTTATCTTTCAGTATTCCGGGATCCTTCGAAGCAGTTGCCGTAAAATTGCTGTATACCGAACACGTTGGATCAGCAAACGAAATTTCATTCAGTTTTTCTACGAGCGGTTGCAAAGCCGGTTTCATCAAAGGTGAATGGAATGCTCCGCTAACGGGCAGCATTTTTGCGATTCTGCATCCGCGTTCTTTCGCGAGATCAACAGCTTTTTTAACAGCATCCGAATCACCGGAGATAACAAGCTGGCCGGGACAGTTATAATTTGCAGGTACAACCGGTTTATTAATGACCTGTGTAGCTTCCCTGCAGATTTCATCAACGATTTGGTCTTCCATACCAATGATTGCAGCCATTGAACCGGGATGGATGTCACCTGCCTTTTGCATCAATTGGCCACGCAGAGAAACCAGGGATAGCGCTGATTCAAAGTCGAGAACACCGGCCGCATAAAGTGCAGAATATTCGCCAAGGCTATGCCCTGCAGTCATGTCGGCGGTAATATTTAATGAATTAAAAAGTGCTGCCGAATGAATGAAAATTGCGGGCTGGGTGTACCGGGTTTGTGTCAAAACTTCAGACGGACCTTCGAACATGATTTCACTGATCCTGTATCCGAGAAGTTCATCAGCACGGTTAACAAGTTTTTGAAAATTCTCATCCTCATCGAAACGGGATTTGCCCATTCCTACTTTTTGTGATCCCTGTCCGGGAAAAATAATTGCTTTCATTATCCTGATTATTTAGGTCCACTCTATGTATATCGCGCCCCAGGTCAGGCCCCCACCGAATGCTGATAAAATAATTTTGTCGCCTTTTTTCAATTTATTTTTCCAGTCGTATAAACAAAGCGGAATAGTGGCGGCAGTTGTATTGCCGTATTTACCAATATTGATCATTACCTTTTCACTGCTCAGCCCCATTCTTCTTGCTGTGGCATCGATAATCCTCAGGTTTGCCTGATGGGGAACCAGCCAGGCCACATCATCTCCGGTAAGATTATTTCTCTGCATAATTTCGAGTGAAACATCGGCCATCCCTTCCGTTGCCTTTTTAAATACCGAGCGGCCATCCTGCCGGATATAGTGCATCCTGTTTTTTACGGTTTCCTCAGAAGCGGGATGAAGACTTCCTCCTGCAGGCTGATAAAGCATACATTCTTCATCGCCATCTGTATGATGCACAAAATCGATGATGCCTCCCGAGTCTGACTCTTCAAGAACAACAGCTCCTGCGGCATCACCAAAAAGTATACAGGTGGTTCTGTCCTGAAAATCAACAATTGCACTCATTTTATCTGCACCAACAACAATCACTTTTTTTGCCCGTCCCGATTCGATCATCATTGCACCGTTTGACAGGGCATAAAGAAAACCTGAACAGGCTGCAGATAGGTCAAAAGCATACGAATTAACAGCTCCTATTCTTTTCTGTACAAGTGCCGCAGAAGCGGGAAACATGTAATCAGGGGTAACAGTTGCAACGATTATTGCGTCAATCTCTTCAGGGGCAATACCGGCATCTTTCAATGCTTCACGTGATGCTTCAGCGCCCATAAATGCAGTAGCTTTATCAGGGTCTTTGAGAATTCTTCTTTCCGAGATACCCGTTCTTGAACGAATCCACTCGTCGTTAGTTTCCACATACTTCTCAAGTTCGGCGTTGGTCAAAACATAATCGGGAAGATAATGACCAATTCCGGTAATTTTGGCTCGTTTCACACTCATTAAAAATCAGGTTAGTTTTTGAGAGACTCGACTATTTTATCGTTGATCTCATATTCAACGCATCTTACGGCATTTAAAATCATATTTTTGATTGCCGTTACGGAACTGCCCCCGTGGCCTACAAGGCTCATGCCATTTACACCCAGGAATGGGATTCCGCCCACATGTTCGTAATTTAAGCTGTTCATTGTTTTTGCAATAATGCCAAAAACAAACTTCTGGGTATTTTCATCCAGTCTCTCTTTGTTCATGGTAATTTTCAGCATATGCATGAGAATATCCGGAATAGACTCGCCAAACTTGAGTAATACATTACCGGTGAACCCATCGGTTAAGTAAATATCAGTTTTACCGAATAATATGTCTCTGCCTTCAATATTGCCATAAAAGTTGGGAAGTTCAGACAACATCTGATGAACTTCCTTGTGAATGTCCATGCCTTTCTCTGCTTCTTCACCAATATTCAGCAACCCAACGGATGGATTTTCTATTTCAAGTATTTCTCTTGAGAAAATGGTGCACATTTTGGCAAACTGCAGATACATCAGAGGTTTAAGCTCAAGGTTTGCACCGGCATCAACTAACAGGCTGATACCGTTAATTGTAGGCAATGTTGCCGCAATCGTTGGCCTTATAACACCGTTTAACTTTCCCAGTAAAAAAGTAGATGCGGCAAGAAGTGCACCAGTATTGCCAGCGCTTACAAAAGCTTCGCATCTGCCTTCTTTATGTGCTGTTAATCCAATATTAATGGATGAATGTCGCTTAAACTTTACTGCCGAGGCGGGCGATTCATTCATACCGATGATTTCCGGAGCATGCAGTATATGGATACGATTAGAATCGTATTCTAACCTGCCCAGTTCCTGATTTAGCATTTCCTTGGGGCCAATCAAGAGAACCTGTAAATCGTTATTCTCTTTTACTGCCTCAATAGCTCCAAGAACAGGACGCTCCGGGTAGTGATCTCCTCCTACTGCATCAACAGCAATAAGCATAGAATAAAAGTTAGATTAATTGGAAATATTGATGACCTGCCTGCCCCTGTAATAACCGCATTCCATACAAACATGATGATAACGATGCATAGCACCACAATTTTGGCATTCAGCGAGAGGCGTCTCCTGTAATGCGTGGTGTGCACGTCTCTTGTTTCTGCGGGACTTCGAGGTTTTTCGTTTAGGATGTGCCATTGGTTTGGAACTTGTTAATTCTTACTTCAGTTTTTTTAGTGCTGCCCATCTTGGGTCAATATTATCTTCGTTGAAAACTGCATCCTGGCCAAAATTTTTTGTTTTAAATTCTATAAGATTTCCCTCAGAATCAAAAAAATCAGGGTGAATTTTTTTAATTGGTACATTCAACAGTATTGTATCGCGCACTTCGTGCGTGATATTAATTTGCATATCACCGGGTATTTTTTTCACAGCCCCTTTATCGGTTTCTGCCTCCTCTACCGGGTCTGGTTCATACAAAATATGATAAGCTCCGTGAACACTCCCGATAAAACGGTTAAGTGATCGATCACATATCAATTCTGTTTCAGCTTCAATTTTCAATTTAACCTCAATAAAATGGTTGGTTTTATAAAAACTAATGTCCACAACTGCACCTTCAAAGCGGATATCATTTTCTAAAACCAGCTCATTTTGTTCCAAAATGGCCTGCCTGATGCTTGCACCGTTCGGCAGCTCCTGTAAG
>PWLN01000026.1 GCA_003559375.1 Balneolaceae bacterium
GGGCATTTCATCAAGATAACGCTTATAGCGAGGGGTGCCTGTCTTGGTATAGACAATACGACCCGACCGCGAGTATTCAGCCATGTTGGCGCGGGAGTACGCCCAATATCGCCCCCTATAAGGCACCACCCCCTTATATTCGTGCCCGCCTTTGGGGTTTTCCCATTCATTGTCAAGGTCGCTTTCCCACTTGTCGGCCCCCTGTTGCCGCTTCACGCGCCACTCGTACCCGGTATCCCCGCCGGGCTTTGCCGCGGTCAGGTTATCCATTTGGTAGCGCCGCCCCGTCTCGGGCTCTATGTGCTTATAAAACTGATCTATATATTCCTGGTCGTACGGCGTGTATAGGGTGTTCCACGCCCACTTGTCGGTTTTTGTGTAGAACAAGATTACATCGTGAATGCGGCCGTGTTGAACGCGGCCCTGGGCAGCGTCGCTATGAGCGCTGCTTCTTTTCCAAACAATTTCACTCCTGAAACTCCCTGCCCCAAAAACCCCGTCCATCAGCAGTTTCAGGTAGTGGCTGGCAGTCGGGTCGCAATGTAGGTATATGCTCCCGGTCGGCTTCAAGGTCCGGCGAATTTCTACCAGGCGCGGGGCCATCATACACAAATAGGCCATCAGCGAGCAATCCCTCAGGTATCCCCGCATAGCCTTCATCAGGTCTATCAGTTTCTGGGTCGGCGGCTCGGTGGTAATCCGGCCGGCTATCAGTTCCGTATATTCCCGGTCGGCCTCCGGCCCCCAGGTCCAGGTGTCCCCAAAGGCCTGTATTTGCGCGGTGGCGCCCCGCACTTCCCCGGCCTGGGGCGTGAATATCTGGTTATAGTTTTTCCCGCTCTGAAAGGGTGGGTCCAGGTATATCAGGTCAACGATCTCGGCGGCTATCCTGTTTTTCAAAATCTCCAGGTTGTCCCCGTAATAAAGCGTGTTCATTTTTCCCCTTTCCCCGCTTTATCGCGGGCTCGGCCCTTTTCCCGGACCGGCTCAACCTTGTTAAAATCTTGCTAAAACCTTCCCCTTTTCTCCCTGTTTTCTCCCCGGTCAATCCGGCGGGCGGCGGCCTCCCTTTCGGCCCGGTGCGCCCAATATCGGCGGGCGTACTCGCGCCGCTTCTCCGGGTGCCGCTGTAAATATCCCCGGGTGTATTTCGCGTCATACGCTGCTTTTGCCGCTCTCGCCTCAGGTGTCCAGGCCCCATCGGCCGGGCCGGGTTCGCCGGTTGCCTGTTTGTGCCAGTACCGCGCCAGGTGCGCCGCTCTTTTCTCCGGGTTCCGGCGGTAGTATTCCCGCTTATATTCCCGTTGCCATCGGCGCTGGGCTTCCCGGCCCGCCTCAAGTTCGGCCGGGGTCAACTCCCGGGCCGGCTTTCGGACCGGTTGCGGCCTGGACGCCTCGGGAACAATACCCAGGGCCCGTTCTCGCTCGGCCCGCCGCGCCCAATATCGCGCCTTGTGCGCGCGGTTGTATCGCCTTGCTGCCTCTCTCGCCTCGGGGGTCCAATCCTCGCGGGGTGGCATAGGTTCCCCGGCCGGGTGCCCAGTCGCCCGTCGGTACTCTGCCCGGGCTTCTTTTTCTCTCCGCTTGTCCGGGTTCCGGCGCCAGTATTCCCGCTGATACCGCCGGCGCGCCTCAAGGGCCTCGGGCGCCGCCTCCTGGTCCTGGTCGGGGCTAACACTCTCCGGGGCGGGTCTAACATCGGGTCTAACATTCCCCGGGTCGGGCTCCTGGCCGGCGCGCTTGCGCCGCATATACTCGCGCTGATAGGCCCGCTTTTCGGCTGCGCTCTTAAAGGGCATTGCTCTCCCTGGCCGGTTGTTCGGTCGCCTGGTCCTCGGGGTCGGGCTCGGCCGCCGCGCTTTCCGGGGCCGCCGCTCCCTTGTCCCTGTAGCATTTCCCCGCGTCCCGTGCTCCGCATTCCGCGCATTGCTCCAGGGTCGGATCGCCCCCGCCGGGGACCACGCATTTAACCATACCGTCAATCGTGGCTCCTGGCTGCTTGTCGGCAAACTCAATCCGGATCAAATCAACCCCGCCGCCGGCATTCCCCCGCGCCCGCTCCAGGCGGTTAACGCGCCGTTTTAATTCCCTCATCTCCTCCCCTCCGTGCCTTTAATCTTTCCTGGCTCTCCCAGCATTCCCCCGCGTCCCGGTCCGGGCAGGCCTCGCAGTACTCCGGCGGGACCCTGCCGCCCCCGGGCATATAGCAAAAAAAGTGCTCGTCATCTGCTGGTGGTGGTCCGCTCATCTCGCCTACATCGTCATATCTGATAATCAACCTCACGGGTTCCGGGCCGCCGGCGGGTCGCCGCTGCCGTTCCAGGACCGTTATTCGCCGGTTCAAGGCCTCACGCTTCACCGCCGCTCCCGTGCCCGTTCAGGCGCTCGCGTATTCCGTCCACGCGGGCCGCGAAATCTTGCCGGATACTTGCCGTACTCCGGGGGCCGTCCGGCGCCTGGTCGGGGTGTTCCAGGGCTGTTAATCTCCGCTCCAGGTCGTCCATCTCCCGGACCTTTAGTGCCGCGTCCAGGATCGCCCGGGCTGCCGATACTCGCGCGCCGGCCGGTTGTTCTCGGTCGGTCGCTATCTCCCGCAAAGCCTCAACCGCCGCCGCCGTGTGCCCTGCTAACCGCGTTTGCGCTTCGGCTATGCTCTGGGCCCGGGCTGCCAAAAATTGCGCCTTGAAATCGGGCTCGGCTAACCA
>PWLN01000337.1 GCA_003559375.1 Balneolaceae bacterium
ATAACAAGCGTTTCACTACGTGGGAATCGCTGCGCTCGGAACGCTTCGCGGGGGAAAGATGAGCGTGCAGTCCGGTTATAGTATTTCCCTTTACATTTCGTTGGGTTTCCGGCTGCACAAACGCTGGGCCGTTATGCCTTCACAATACAATATCGTTGCATGGATACCGTTAATCCATTAATTTGAAGAATGATCAAATCATTCGGAGATAAAGCAACTTCAGACTTGTTTCATGGCTTTTCAAGCAGTAAGGTCAGGAAACTTCAGGCACAAATTCTTGAATCGGCCCAGTATAAATTGGATATCCTGAATGCAGCCACTTCTCTTGATGATTTGAGATCTCCGCCCGGCAATAGGCTGGAAGTATTGCGGGGTGATTACAAAGGTTATCATAGTATCCGAATCAACGTCCAATGGAGAATTGTATTCCGTTGGCAGGATTCCAGTACCCATGACGTTTCCATTATAGATTATCATTAATGTATAAAATTGGTGAATCATCATGATTCCAAAAAACAGAGTAACCACACATCCCGGCACAATATTACTGAAAGAGTTTATTGAGCCAATGGGACTAACCCAGAAGAAATTGGCGGATCACCTGGACATACCCATTCAGAGGATTAACGAAATTGTAAGAGGCAAAAGAGGAATTTCACCTGATACAGCCTGGTTGTTGTCGGAGGCATTCAATACCTCTCCTGAGTTTTGGCTGAATTTACAGTCCATGCACGATTTATCTACCAATCGACCAAGCAAACACATTAAGCCTCTTAAGTCTGTTCAGGCATAACCAGCGGTTCAAACGGCGGATAACGTTAGATGAAAAATTTCGGAATCACAAGTTAATAGGCAATTATGTGGGTACTCGTGAGTGTCATATAGAACCTGATAGCCAGCTTATCAAAGTCTTATCCGTTTCAGTTATATTATGAACTGAATTACTATTGCTCCAAACTTATAAGCTCATGTTCCGGGCAATCCAGTCTAAGCTCTGTGGATTCCAGTTTTTTGTTGAGCAGCTCACAAAAGTGTTCAGCCCCCATGTGATTTTTCCGGTAATAAAGACAGGTTTGACACATTCTCTGTACAGTGATAATGCCCGCTTTATTTAAATGGTGGATAATATCGGTTAGCCCGGAGAATAGAAGTGCCATTGATTCGGGATTCATATTCTCCACGGCTATCAATATTTCTCTTGTAAATTGCTCAGTCTCTTCTGCAACAGATGCTCCACGTGTTGTTAAATGAATGGTAAAGCTTCGTGCATCATCAGGTTCCGGTTCCTTTGTGATGAGCTTTTTCTTCAGCAGTGCTTTAACAGTGTCGCTGATAGTTGCACGGGTCATGTTAAATTCATCAGCAAGATAACTCACCTTGCATTTCTCCTGGCTGTGGTATTTGAGAAAAATCAAAACCTGAATCTGGATAGGGCTAAGTCCATGAACCTTGCCTTCATTCCAAAGCAAAACGCGGAATGCCTCTGAAATCCGTTCAAGTGCCACCACCACTTTATGGCTGGTGCTTTCGTGCTGATTATCCGGGTTAAAAGGGCTTTTACTCATTTAATTAAACCTGAATCGGGAATTTGGCTGTTGAGAATGTTCATGGTTTCAGGTTCAAGGTTCAAAGTTTATGGTGTAAAAGCTAATTAGTTCCTTTAATAATAGTATAAAGAAGATTCTCAATTTCATCATCGGGAACTCCTCTGAAATTTGCAAACCTGTATTCCGGGAAGTGGGCTCTCAGGTAAAGAATTTTGTCGCGCCGTGACGGGTTATCCGGGAGTGATGCCGGTATCTCATCCATTTCAAGGATATAATAACCTTTTTCGCTGATAGCTCTGATCACTTCTTCACCCGGCACTTCCACATGACATAACTGGCATTGTTCAGAAGTGATTTCTGATGAGTTTTCGCCGATACTTTTGAGATATTCTTTTCCATATCGGAAAATAATTTCTGAGTCATTCAGATTTTCCGGCACAAGGATGTCGAAATGGAGAACTGCGCCATTTTTCTTTTTAACGTAAGTATCCCAAACGGCAGTTTTCATAAAGGTTTTATAGTGGGTAAATCATTTGATTTCGGGTATGATTGAATTTGAAAAGTTTATTTTCGCAGTGCGTCATGCGCTAAGCGCACTGCGAAAAAAAGAACTTGTTTTGACTCTGTGATTTCAAAACCAGTTGCCCGGAATCATCAAGTCATCCCGAAAGATAGGACACCTAACTACTCCGGGCAAATTTTTTAGATCTTCACGTCATCCAGGGATGCGCCGAAATTAATATGCAGCACATTACCTGTTGGGGTGACCAGTGCAGGCACTGATTGGATTCCAGCCTGTTCTGCTTCGGAAATTCGTCCCCTGTCTTCGCCCAGGTGTACGATTTCCACGTTTTCTGATCCGATCAGGTTGATGATGTCATGTTCTGCACTTACGCAGACCGGGCATCCGGCGTGATAAAAGATGGATTTATTCATGGTATGGTTGGTTTAGTGGTTTGCTGTTTAAAACATGGGGTTAATATAGTTAGGAATCCTAATTAATTCAAGAGATATGTATTGATTTTTTTCTCAATAAGGTAAGAAGGTTAACAAAACTCATATTCAGTATAGTTAAGGTCGGAAAGTATTTTTTCCGTTTCACTCAATGGCTTGTTGTATGATCTTAGTACCCAATA
>PWLN01000010.1 GCA_003559375.1 Balneolaceae bacterium
AGAGAGTTCAGTATTGTCCCCGAAAGCGTTCTCGGTAGGGAGTACGTGGAAACCCTGGGATAAGCTGCCGTTTCAATCACCTTCGCTGGGAGCGTCTCTCACCGCATCGGCCGCGGCTCTTAACTCTCACATGGGTTCCATGTCGATGAGGCTGGGTCCGGCCGTTCGTTTCCTGATGACTGCACTCAACCTTCGGCTGGGGCTGTGGTGGCCGTCACCTGAAGGAAAAGGCAAATCGTGGATCCGAAAAATTTTTCCGGGATGGGCATTTTTCAGGGAAATGCTCGGCCTTTCGTCGGTTAAGGGTAATGAGCTGTTTTTATCTGATGGCGGACACTTCGAAAATCTGGCGCTTTATGAACTGATTCGCCGCCATGCCCGTTACGTGATTGTGTCGGATTGCGGGATGGATTCTGACGTTCTTTTCGATGATTTCGGCAACCTGGTGAGAAAAGTGAGGGCAGATTTTGGGGTGGAGATCCAGATCGACCTTTCGCCTCTCAAGCCGGGCAAAGAGGGATATTCGCGGCAGTGCATGGTGGCCGGAGATATCCACTATCCCGGAGGTGATACCGGCATTCTTCTCTTTTTCAAACCGACGCTTACAGGAAATGAGCCGGCAGATGTGATGCAATATCACAACCGCAATTCACGATTTCCGCATGAGTCGACCGGTGACCAGTTTTACGATGAGGCCCAGTGGGAAGCATACAGGAAACTTGGCGAGCACGCCGCAGAAACAGCACTCGGCAGCATCATGAAAAAACTGAAAGGGGTGAGTGTTTCCGGTGAAGAAGAGCTGAAGAGGAGGATGTTTACCCAGGCACGCCGCGACTGGCTTCCAACACCAAAAGGGTATGCCGACCGCGTTTCCCGGTTTACCTCCAAAGTTGCTGAACTCGATGCCCTGCTGACGGACAGCAACTGCCATACCCTGCAGGCGGAGGTGTTCAAGGAAGTGCCCGAGCTTGACAGCCAGATGAAAACGGGTGAAGCTCCGAAGCGGGAAACCGGTTCCGGTAACAATGGCAACGGCGCAATGGCACAGAATGGTGAAACCGGCCGTGCCTTGCAGATTATCCGCCGTGCCGTTCACTTTATGGAAGAGGTTTATTTGCATGAAAACCTTGAAAAAAACCACAACCATCCGCTTTATGTGGGGACAATGAACTACTTTGCCCGGTGGACACTTGCACCCACCTTCAGGATGTGGTGGCCTGTGGTGAAATCGATGTATCCGCAGCAGTTTACACGGTTTATCGAGGCCCATTATAACCTGAAAGCGGCGGACCCCTCAGCAAGCATCGGCGTTGTGAACCAGGTCGAAGGTTTTGCCGCGGTGAGCTGGGATGAAAACCGGACTCTTCGCGACCATGAACATATTGTTCAATACAGCCTGAACCTGCGTAACAGAGACAAGGTCTATACCATCAGCGCCGCTTTTGTGATCCTTGCTAAAAAAGGGTCAATTACCGTATGGAATAGTGATGAACTCAGGGTGCCACCGGGTCTTTGGGCCACAGGTATTGGCAGCGATTTTGTGTCACAAATGCTGAAAAGCGAACTCTTTGAAAACAACACCGGTGATGTAAAACCGGTTCTGGCCAACGAAATTCTTGTCCGGATTGCAATCGGTGAACATGAGGACCCGGCAAAACTGAGATCCCGTGCAAATGAGATCTATTTTTATCGCTCGGCCGGTTTCCGGGAGGTAACAAATCGTGTGGCAGAAGAAATACTCGAATCAAACGGCTTATTGGAATACTATACGACCAGCGACGAGCAACAAGGCAAAAAAGGATTGCAGTCGAAATGGATGTATTTGTCGGTGTAGAGTAATCAGGGTTTAAGCGTTTAGTTGATATGCGATTTGCGATATCCGATATTCGATTTTCGATCTTTGGTAACTATGTCCATGCTTAAAGCATGCCTGGAGGCTCCCCCTTTTTTAAAGGGGGTCGGGGGGATTTCATTTCGCAACGAAAAGATGAGCCATACTATGGTTCCGGGTCAGGCACATAGATTTCCTTAAATAGGTAGTCCTAAGAACGAGGCTCATCTTTTGCACGCGTAAGCGAGATCCCTTGGCATAGCCATCCCTTCGGGGCGACTACGCCCTTGCGGACAAGCACCGCAATGGCTTCGCTCCCCGAGGGATCTCGCTTCGCGGGGAACAGATGAGCCTTTCTAAGGTGTTGATATCAAGAACAGGGAGATCCCGGCTTATCTTTGTGGGATTTTCCCTGTTGTGAGTTAAGTTGCTTTGATAAATGGCAAGTGGTGCGAAGGCCCCCGAGGGGTCGAGGGCAGGCGGGATGACGGTGGTTTTCCGTGCCACATACGGTGCGGCACTTGCACTAAAAGCCAGGGTAGCTCTCAGAAACGAAATGTGGTCTACTGCCCGGGATGCAGCACAGGTTGTAATCAGCCTCGGTGTGTATGAATTGTATCCCGACTACCGGTGACAGATTTGTGGAAAATGCTGTTTTCCTACCCAGCCCTGTAAGGGTGCAATATCATAGCCCGGGGCAAAGTGAGCATGGCGAACGCCGCCCCGGGTAATGGACGGCACAAACCCGTCATCGGCCGGGCAGCAACAAAGGAGTTGATGGCTATTCCGATGATACGAAGTACGATCCCCGTCAACGCCTCATCGATATCATGATATGTCGCTACTGGCT
>PWLN01000037.1 GCA_003559375.1 Balneolaceae bacterium
ACCTGAGATCGATCTTAAATCAAGGCAAAAAGCACCCCTTCCTATGTAGGAGGGGCCGGGGGTGGTAGTCTTCAGTTTTTTTGTTCAAATCAGACTCAAAAACTCAGTTTAAACCACCCCTTAATCCCCTCCTTGAGAAGGAGTGGACTTTATTTACTCCAAATATGGATATTTATGATCGAACTCAGGTTAGAAACTTCGTCGACCAGGAGACGCTTGCGCCATCCAGTTCTCGAGGTGCTGTTTGTGCCAACTTTTTGGCAAGCTAATATTGTGATCGTTTCTGCACTCCTGTACATTCAGCAATGGTTTAAAAAAACCCTGTATTATGCTAACCAAACTTTTTGGCTTTAACCCCGCTTCACAATCTGTTGGCAAGGAAATCACTGCCGGTGTCACTACTTTTCTTACCATGTCGTACATTCTGTTTGTAAATCCGATGATTTTGTCGGATGCAGGAATGGATTATCATGCCGTAATAACAGCCACTGCCCTTTCTGCTTGTTTTGGCACACTACTGATGGCTTTTTGGGTAAAAGTACCGCTGGCCATGGCTCCGGGAATGGGACTGAATGCTTTTTTTGCTTACTCACTGGTGATTGGCGAAGGCATTTCATGGGAAACAGCCATGGGTGTTGTCTTTATTTCGGGTGTTTTTTTCCTGCTTTTGACCTGGCTCGGCATCCGTGAAAAAATTGTAAACGCCATTCCTTTATCGCTCCGTCTCGCAATACCTGCCGGAATCGGGCTTTTTATCACCTTTATCGGGTTCCAGAACATGGAGCTCATTGTAACTGATGAGGCTACCATGATCGCACTCGGAAATTTTTTATCTCCGCTCGCATTCGGGCTTTTCGGAATATTGTTGATAGCCATTCTTGAAGCGAAAAAAATCCGCGGTTCGATATTAATTGGAATTTTGGCTACATCGGCAATTGCTATGGTATTTGGGGATATTTCACCACCCGGATCTTATATTTCTGCACCACCATCACCCTTGCCGGTTGCATTTCAGCTCGATATATTGTCCGCACTCCAATGGGGATTGATAGGTGCCATTTTTTCATTCATGTTTGTTGACCTTTTTGATTCAGTTGGCACTCTGATAGCATGTTCTTATGAAGCAGGTCTGGTTGAAAAAGACGGAACCGTCAGAAAAATTGACAAAATGCTGGGTGCAGATGCCATTGCAACACTATTCGGTTCACTTGCAGGTACAAGCACAACCACCACCTATATTGAATCTGCATCCGGAATTGAAGAAGGTGGCCGTTCAGGGCTTACTGCATTTACGGTTGCCGTTCTGTTTATTGCTGCAATGTTTGTTACCCCTGTTATTGCGGCAGTTCCTGCTTATGCCACAGCGCCTGCACTGGTGGTTGTCGGGATGTTTATGTTTAAAAACATCACCAAAATTCCTATGCAACACTGGCCCGACATGGCTGCTGCTTTTTTAACAATCATACTTATGCCTTTAACGTACAGCATCAGTATGGGACTTACATTTGGATTTCTCTTCTGGGTTATTCTCACTGCTATATCCGGAAGAATGAAAGATATCCATCCGGTGATGTGGATAGTTGCAGCATTTTCGCTGATGAATCTTTGGGTTACGCTGGGGTGAGAAACGGAGGGTGGAAATACTTTCTTATTAAACAGAATAACAGACGAACCGCCCCGAAGGGATCCCCATGGGAATTAACAGATGAACGAAAAAAGGAACTTTTGTTCATAATCCAAACTAATACAGCGCACCCACTTAATCTGTTATTCTGTTAATCGGTTTAGTAACCACCGATATCGCTCACTGCCAGGCGAAAAGGCCCTTCTTGTCCGTCGCGGATCATAAATCCAAGTTCGATCACCGCTTCAGTATTTAATTCCGGATTTCCACGCACCTCTCTTCCCCTGAACACCGGTATAAATTCACTATACGCGAGTTTATGGGTTTGCCAATCACCGGGGCGGGTATCAAAACGTGCTTCGTATGAGTATGGAGTAATGCGGCCGTTTTTTATGGTCTTTATTCTGAGACAATAGGTTTTTCCATCTCCCAAAACACGAACCGAAATCCCTTCAAAACCGGATAAATCGGCCGGAGTGGCCGAGCGTGCGCGTACAGACGCAAATCCGCCGTTATTTTCGAGGGAAACCGTTCCGCTGAAAATGGCATAACCGTCATCATGCAATTGAAACGCACTCCTGGAAATGCCTCCCATCACACTATCATTTACAATCTGCCAGTAAGCAGCAGAGGTGTTGCTGAAATCAATAATGGATATCTCTGAATGATCGATGGCGGCTCCACGATCCGCCCCCGGGCCGATCACCGAAATAAGGGCTGGAAGAAAAAAGCCCATTAAAAAAAAGGGTATTAAAATATTCAAATGATTCGTTTTTTATTCTTTGTTCAAATCAGGCAACAAAAAAAGATATACAGACATTCAATCAGGTAGAAAAGAAGGAGAGAAACAGATGAACAGACGAACCGCCCCGAAGGGATCCCCATGGGAATTAACAGATGAACGAAAAAAGGAACTTTTGTTCATAATCCAAACTAATGCAACACACCCCCACTTCGGGGCGGTTCATTTGTTCATCTGTTTCTCTCCTCTGTTTCATTCTATCTAATCCCTCTTCTCTCATTTTAACCTGAGTACAAAATTTTCACAAAATCT
>PWLN01000263.1 GCA_003559375.1 Balneolaceae bacterium
GACCCCGTGGAGGATGCACGCATCATGAGCCGCCACCGAGGCCGCCTGACCCGCCTACAGCGCACGTCACGATCGACCCCACCGACCCCCGAGGCCGTCGCTGCCGCGCAGAGCCGAGCCCTCGGTCGTGTGTTCGCCCGGCTCCGCCGCGAGGCCGGCAGTGAGCTCTCCGAGACGGACGAGATCCTGCTCGCTGACCAGGGCCAGGCGGCCATCGACTCGCAGACCATCCGCCGCTCTGTCCGTGCCCAGGGCATCGACCCTGACCGGGACCATGCGGAGCGGATCGAACGCCTCCGTCGGCGTCTGCTGACGGACTGACCGCGCACCACCCGATCGAGAGGAACACCACCATGAGCGAACGTCTCACCAGCGACCGACTCAAGCCACTTGGCCTCGGCCGATCCAAGCTGTCCAAGCTGCTCGACGAACACGAACGGCTCGCCGCCCTGTCCAAGGCCGCCGGCGAGCGGTTCCGCGACGCCAGGATGGCCCGGCAGGCGCTCCCCAACGAGCTCGCCCGTCGCGCCTCTGAGGCCGCGACCGCCGGCGAGGACGTCGACCTCACCGAACACGCCACCGACGCGGACACCGCACTGCTGGCCGCCCAGAGCAACGCCAAGGGCACCGAGGACGCCCGCGTCGCGGCGCTCGGCAAGGTCGGCGCGTTCCTCCGTTCCGAGGACGGCGACGAGATCCGTGCCAAGGCCGCCCAGGTCCTCGAGGAGCGCCGCACCATCGCGCTCGAGAAGGTCGAGGCCGCTGTCGCCGCGATCGACGACCTCGCCGAAGCCGTCGCGGTCGCGGAGGCCTTCGCGGAGCGTCCGGCCGGCGTGACCCCGACCCTGACGGTCCCGCCGCCCGAGCGTCATCCGTTGCACCGGCAGGTCGAGGAGCTCGCCGCCCAGGTCGTCGGCGCCGGACCGAAGGAACCTGCCCGTCAGCCGGTCCCGTCCGCCTACACCGCAAGGCTCGGCGCATGAGCGGACCCGAGACGAACCTCGCCGCGATCCTCCGCGCCCGCCTGGCCGAGCGTGACGCCGCGATGCGCGCCAAGGTGGCAGGGACCCACCGGCGCGACGCGACCGGCACCGTCCCGGCCGGCGACGACGACGAAGGCGGTCAGTCGTCGCCCTCCCAGGCGTTCGCCAGCACCCTCCGCCGCCGTCTCGCGGCCGGTCAGGTCCCCGTCCGCCGCGACGGGACCGTCGAGCGCGCTCAGGACTTCCAGGGAGGTGACGACGCCGCCTGACGACCGCTCACGGGCGATTATCGGTCTTGCGGGGCTAGGGCGACGTTGCGCATCATGGGATGTTTTCCGTACGCAGTGAGTAGGAGTTGACGTGACCCATCGCACACCGACGCCCGATGACGCCTACCTGATGCTCCTAGGCCGGGCCGCCTATACGTGGGCCTACACAGAGTGGTCCCTCCTCTACATCATCAAGTGGGCTACGGGGGAAGACCTCTCGCACCTGGTTGGCGGCACCGGCGGAAGGATCGTGCGGCGCTTCGAGTCGGTCGTCGACGATCTCGAAGCTCCCGACAACCTCCGGGACGGAGCTCGGGAGTCGGCACGGCGGCTACTCGCGCTCAACGATCGCCGCAATGACCTCCTCCACGCGCGACCCGCAACCACACCGGACACCGAGGAGCAACGCCTCAATAGGTGGGCCCCGGGCAACGACGCGGCGACCCCCGGGTTCATTGAGCACACCGATATCGAGCGATTCATCACAGAACTCGAGGATGTTGAGGACTTGATCGACCCCTTGCACGAGTGGCTCTACCAGCGGGATCAGCAGTCAGCCGAGACCCTCCGGCCCTAGATTCGCCACGATGTACGGCACGTCGAAGCTCGCGATCACCCGGCAGACCGGGCACCGCTCGATGGCGGTCCGCCGCCGGCACGTCCGCGAGGCGGACATGTCCCGCAGCAACGCGGCCGCGGCGGTCGGACTCTGAACGCAGGATGATGCCGTCACTCACCCTCCGTGCTGGGCCTGCCAGGTGGTGTCAGGCGAGTTGCCAGGCTCGAGTCCTTGAAGCCATGCGCCAAACCGACAAGTAGCGCAAGCGCAAGGCGCAACCCTTCAGGAAACGGCGGGCTCCCAGTGTCGACCGCATCGTCTTGGGAAATGGCTTGCACCAGGGCATCCTGATCGTCGGCCGAGGGCTCGCGCCCAACTTCGTGTGCGCACTTGTTCCTGATGGAGTTGAGCAGGAGGTACGGGCGCAGGTACTCGCGCGGTAGAGCACCTAGTGCGACCAGCAGCTTGACGACTTGGTGGAACCGCAGGTTTCCGCCTAGCGCCTCAGGTCGGGGCAGGATCCGCCTCAGAGCTTCGTTGAAGGACTGCTCGATTACGAGGTGTGCGCGAAGCAGCGCGGCCAGGAGATCCTCGCGCAGGAAGGCCAGGTCCCAGCCGTGTCCGAGCGCCAGCCAGGAGGGCATCGTCTCCGGCAAGTCGTCCTCGACCGGAGACTTCATGTACCGCTCAAACGCCTCCGCGTCATCGCCGATTTCCTCGAGGGCATCCAGATGCCGAAGGCCTACCTCCGCTAGCTGTTCAAGATCGCGGCGCGCCTGCTCCTCGCCAATGAAGGCCGCCATGTACCGCACGTAGGCGCTCGGAACGCGATCCATAGTGCGAGCCTCCCCCTCAGCGGTGGCAGA
>PWLN01000352.1 GCA_003559375.1 Balneolaceae bacterium
ATCACTCAGCCTGAATACATGAAATTCCGGATGCTTTGTTCGAAGATGGGATCCCGCATCCTCGTAATACTCATCAAATTCCTTATAGGTTTTGATTTCATTATTCATTCCTGTCCTCCAGAGCGTAGATTCTCCAGCCAATGAAATATTACACGGTAGGCCTCTCTCCTCACCGGTTCCGGTGAAAGTATCAAATCGTGCATTCCGCCGGTAATCACTTCAATGTGACGGCCGGGAGATGTAATTTTTTCAGCACCGCTTCGAATGTGATCTACATTCAGAATGGCATCGCCCCGAAAAAAATGATCTCCCCATTCTCCTTCGTAATTGGAATGATCAGAGAGCATTATCAAAACGGGAACCGAAATCTCAAGTCCGCCTGCCACCCGGCGATGGCCTTGCCGGATCGCACGAATCCAGCCATAATTAATTGGGGTATGATCGGGTTTCCACTCCCTGTTAAACTCCCATTCACCATCAAGGTCACGGTGCAGGCTGCGGCTGTAGTTGGATGGAAGGCCGGATCCCTCAATTTCCAGATCCGGATTAAAGCCGCCGCGCCAGGAGGCAAATGGGAGCATCACCCAGCGGGCAATAAATCCGGCATTAAAATCATAGAACGGACTATTCAGCAATAAAGCATCGAATAAGGCTTGCTCTCCCCGGTAATGAGCATAGAGTGATGTGGTAAGGCCACCGGTAGAGTGTCCGATCAACAAAATCCATTCAGCACCCTCTGAGCGGATATACTCCAGCGATAAATCCAGCTCTTCATAATATTCACTCAGATCGCGCACATTGGCCAGTCTTTGGTGCGGACGGTAGGATCGGCCATATTTCCGCAGATCCACCGCATAAAAATCGATCCCCTTTTCATTGAAATGCAGCCCAAGCTCATGCTGGAAAAAGTAGTCCCCAAACCCATGCACATATAGAGCAGCCTCTTTGGCTGGTTTATCACCCGCAAGGCTTCTTATCAGCGTCATTACCACCTCACCTTCATAATCACTATCCAGTTCTATTTCGGCTGATTCATAAGGCACCCCGAGAACGTCCTCCTGCCAATGAAGAACTGTCTGCGCTTTTACCGGACCGGCAAAAATAAAAAGCAGAAAAAAGCTCAGCAGAAGGCTGTAAAAGATTCCAGATCCGAAGCGAATCGGCTGGCAATGCATTAAAAGAAGACGATATTGAGAAAGTTTTGAAATTTGATAAGTCATTTTCACTGCGGTAATAGATAAAACAGTTGTCACGGTTTACAAATCAGATCTGTATCAACTCTGAACGGGTTTACTTTTCTGATATTAACAGAAAATTTAGGTTCCTGCCACAATGATTGTTTTCATTGTCTCCCAGCTTCGCTTCAGATCCTGTTGCTTAAATGCTTCTGATATAGTCTTTGTATCTGCATCATAAGTACAATCTATCCATTTATCCCTCTTTTATTTCTATTTTATAATAAAGAAATCCAGGCAGGCAAGAAAACCTCTGCCATCACATGAAAACAAAATCAGTATACTATGAGCAATGAAAGTAAATGTCCGTTCAGCAACGGAAACGTTAAGCCCAACGCCGGCGCGGTTACAGGCCTCCGCGAATGGTGGCCAAACCGCCTCAATCTGAATATTCTGCGTCAGCACTCCTCATTATCCGATCCTATGGATAAGGAATTCAATTATGCCGAGGAGTTCAATCAACTCGATCTGGATGCGGTAAAAAAGGACATTTTTGACCTGATGACCGATTCACAGGAGTGGTGGCCTGCCGACTACGGCCATTATGGGCCGCTTTTTATTCGGATGGCATGGCACAGCGCCGGTACATACCGTGTACAGGATGGCCGCGGCGGAGGCGGAACCGGAGATCAGCGCTTTGCCCCGCTCAACAGCTGGCCAGATAATGTGAACCTGGATAAATCACGTCTGCTGCTCTGGCCGGTTAAGAAAAAGTATGGCCGCAAGCTCTCTTGGGCTGATCTGATGATCCTTGCAGGAAACTGTGCCCTGGAATCAATGGGTTTCAAAACATTCGGCTTTGCCGGCGGGCGCGCTGATGTGTGGCAGCCGAATGAAGACGTAAACTGGGGCCCCGAAGCAGAGTGGCTCGGAAACAAACGGCACGATGCCAAAGGTGAACTAAAGGGCACCCTGGCTGCTGATCATATGGGCCTGATCTATGTAAACCCGGAAGGACCCGATGGCGAACCCGATCCGTTAAAATCGGCTCAGTATATCCGCCAGTCTTTCGGATTGATGGCCATGAATGATGAGGAGACTGTGGCACTGATTGCCGGCGGACATACGTTCGGAAAAGTACACGGCGCCTCACTTGAGGAGCATCTTGAGAGGGAGCCGGAAGCCGCACCGATTGAAATGCAGGGGCTTGGATGGGCCAACACATATGGCACCGGAAAGGGGGCCGATACCATTACCAGCGGACTGGAGGGAACCTGGACTGACGAACCTACCAAATGGACAAACAAGTACCTCGACAACCTGTTTAAGTACGACTGGGAGAAATACAAAGGCCCGGGCGGTAAATGGCAGTGGCGTCCCAAAGACGGTGCCGGTGCCGGAACAATACCCGATGCGCACGACCCCGAGAAGAAGCATGCTCCTTTCATGCTCACGACTGACATTGCCCTGAAAGTAGATCCCGAGTACGAA
>PWLN01000285.1 GCA_003559375.1 Balneolaceae bacterium
CACACCCTGCGCATCCTGAACTCGGCGGGCCAGGACGTGGCCCCGCCGGTAACCTTGGATAGCGTGGGCTACGAGCCGGTTCTGGAGGACGTCGATGGGGATGGAGTGCTCGACATCCTGGTCGGCACCCGCGATACCGCGGACGTGAAGATTCACGTGTATTCGGGCAGCGGCCAGCACCAGCGCACCATCATCGGACGTCTGGGTGGATTCGACAGCATGCTAAGGCCACTGGCGTTACTTGGGCAGGACCAGTTGCTGACCGCGTACAACGCGGGGTTCGCGTTGGACCACCGCGGTCCTGCGCGTTTTTCGCTTGAAGGCGAACGCGCGAAAGAGGATTGGCATTTTGCCGTGGGTCCGAATATCGGCCCGGGCGGTGCTTCGATTGCACAATCGGCAGGACAGGGTCCGATCATGGCGTTGCATCTTGGCACGCCTCATAACGGTGCGACCGGGAGGGGAATCGACGGCGGCGGCACACAGACTCGCGACTCCATGTTGTACACGGTGCTGTTGGATTCGAATGGCAACGAGCTGTTTCTCGAATCGATGGACCATGGCGCGAAAGGTCGCACTAATCCTGTCTTGGTGGATTTGACGGGCGACGGAACGCTGGAGGTCGTAACGAGTCTTGCGCACTCGTCGCCGCATTACCCGGGCGATTCGCAGATGCGAATTCTGCGCCTGGATGGTAGCGAGCGTGCGCGTGTCTCTGTTGGACAGAGCGCCAACCAGATATTTGCGGTGGCGGATCTGAATGGGGACGGTAGCCACGAGATCGTCGTGAGCAATCGCGAGGATCGCGTGTTGCGGGTGTTTTCCCCTGACTTGCAACTGCTGCGTCAGCGGCAAGATGCTGGAGACGCTGTACTGGCGGTCGCGGATCTGGATGGCGATGGGGTTGGGGATATCCTGGTCCGAGCTGACGATGTCCTGAGAATCCTCGATGGGCTCACTTTGGCTGAGAAGTGGGCACTGAACGTCGGCGATACGATCCGGACCGCGATCACTACCGACTTGGCTGGCGACGGTCTCGCAGAGGTTTATATTCTCAGTCAGGATGGGCGGGTGTCGGCGTTTCATTCCGGGGGCGCAGGCATACGTACTGAGCATGTGTCGTTTTCGTTGTCGGCGGTGCAGTTGGATGGTCTGAACCTTAGGTCATTGGCCGATGATGGCAGCCCTGCGTCTCAAAAGAGTGTTTCGGTCGATGCGGATACCGATAGTTTAGTGATTTTGGCGGATGGCAGGGACAATATTGTAGGATTCGGTATTAGCCACGGGGACGGCAGTGGGCTTACCGTAGACGCGATTTCGTCGGCAGTGGGCATGGCGATGCTGTTGCCCGGGGGGTGGGAAGTCCACGGGATTGATCCCGCACAGGTGGAAGGACTGATACGCGCGGCACCATCCTTTCCAACTTTGGTTGCCCGCATTCGGGCGAGATACGACGGCCCTGGGCCTTGGGTCTTGGTGGAGGATACTCTGATCGTTGAGGCCTTGGTTGGGGTTATCCACGACGTTCTAAGCGGAGCGCGAGCCTCGAGCATCGAGATGCATTCGGCGGCACTGCGTCCGCTTTCAAGCGGTAAAGATGCCACTCGCCCATGGATCGAGAATGGCAATACTGTGCGAAACCCGCGCTTCGTGCCCTACGGGATTACAGCAAAAGACGATGTGCACGGCACTCTCGCACGGCCGTTCACCATCAATGGAAGAAGCTTTGGCTGGAATTTGAACTGGATTCCAGTACAGCCCACGGAACATACGTCGGCGCCGTTTAACATGGCCAACGGAAACATCTGCGCTGTCCGCTTTTCGCCCATCTCGAATTATTTTGTGGCTGCGATGAGTGCTATGACCACAGGGGGCGTCACGCTGGTCGCGGACTACAGTACTCTACTGAACTGGCTAGACAACCTTTCACCTGACGAATTTGTTTACCGCTCGGCGCAACTCAATGGGATAATGTCGTGGCAGGCGGATCTTATGATGAATATCGCGAAAACCATTCCTGGCGGGTCGCTGATCGGCGGGGTTGGTGACTATATCACTGACGTTCAGCGGGGCAATGCCGAAATCACGGTGGTTAGCGCGGGTTTGGGTGTTACAGAAGCTGGGATGAAAGACTTGCTTGGAGTTATGATTAGTGAGTTGGTTGAGAATAGAGATAGTGCCAACTCGACCATTCGCTTAGCTGCTGAGGTTTTTTTGGGCGATGGCAGACAGACAGCCTTTTTTGGGGGTGTCGCAAAATTTTTCGGGAAGCTGATAGCCGTGCCTCAATACGTCACCGATATTGGCTTCGTCTCTGAGACGTTGTTCGCGCCAGAGGACGCCTGTTTTCGAATTGATGGTTCGTCCGTGACTTCATGGGATCCACTCGGGCCGCTTGATTTGATTCGGCCCATCACTGGATTGGCATGCTCGGATTACGGGATGTGCGGCGTCGAGTTGTCTTTCCGTGCAGGATCCTTGCCGAGCGAGGTAGGTATTCGCGTTCAGTGGGGCGACAGCGCGGCTTTGGGTGAGATGACCCTGCAAGAATGCATGAACGTAGGAATTTGCACGGATCTCGGCGACGGGCGTTATCGGGTCTGGCACCGGTATCACGTGGGTAGCTATTCGGGCGAATTACAATGGAAGACGGCGGG
>PWLN01000107.1 GCA_003559375.1 Balneolaceae bacterium
AAAAAACATCTGGGTTACCACATAATCGGCACCCGCATCCACCTTATCTTTCAGGCGTTTGATATCCCAGTCGATATTCGGTGCTTCAAAGTGTTTTTCGGGATAACCGGCCACTCCAACACAGAAATTGGTTTGCTGTGCGTTGATCAGTTCTTCCAGGTACTTGCCGCGATTCATATTCTGAATCTGGCGTACCAGGTCTATCGCGTATTTGTTGGCGGTGCCATTCAGGTTTAGTGAAATCTGATTGCCAGTATTATCACCCCTGATTGCAAGTACATTGTGAATGCCGAGATAGTGGAGTTCAATTAGCGCATCCTCACTCTCTTCCTTTGAAAACCCCTCGCATATGAGATGAGGGACCGGGTCGATCCCATACCTGTGCAAAATGGCGGCACAAAGGCCGATTGTACCCGGCCGTTTCCTGCGAACCACGCGCTTTAGTGTACCATCCTGCTGCTCTTCTACATACGCTTCGGCTGCGTGATAAGTTACATCAATAAAAGGCGGATGTACCTTTTCAACCACTTTATCTAGTGCTTCAAATACGGCCTGAACCGAATCACCCCGTTTTGGCGGGATAATTTCGAATGAAATCAGCGGTTCAGTTGCTTTATCGTAATGCTCAATTACTTTCATAAAATAATGCGGTAATTATCGCGTAAAATGGAGAATTTTAGGCTTCAAAAAAATATTCACAATAATGAATTTAAAATGAATTCTGTTTTAACCTTACCAAACTTTCGGTGATGTTTTACACTCAAACTCATTAACTTAATCAAAATCATTAAATTCACAGTCACAGATCAATTCAGAATGAGTCGCACCAAGCACACCCTGTTTTCACTTCTCCGGGAACGAATATTTGTACTTGATGGTGCCATGGGGACCATGATACAAGGGTACAAACTTTCAGAGGAAGATTTCAGAGGAACGCAGTTTACCGACTTTCAGTATGACCTGAAAGGCAATAATGATCTTTTATGTATCACACAACCACATATAATACGAGAAATCCATGCCAATTTCCTCTCTGCAGGTGCGGATATCATCGAGACTAACACATTTAATGCAAATCCCATTTCACAGGATGATTATCACCTTTCACATATTACCTACGATCTGAACCTGGCAGCCGCAAGAGTAGCCCGCGAAGCTGCAGATGAGTTTACCCGCAAGAATCCCGATAAACCCCGGTTTGTGGCTGGTGCTGTGGGGCCGCTAAACAAGACCCTTTCGCTTTCGCCGGATGTGGAAGACCCCGGTTTTCGTGCTGTAACCTTCGATGAAGTTGTAGCAGCTTACACCGAACAAATCCGAGGGCTCATTGACGGTGGTGTGGATACCCTGCTTGTTGAAACCGTATTTGACACACTGAACTGTAAGGCTGCAATTTATGCCATTCATCACTATTTCCGTAAAACCGGTAAAGAGCTGCCCATCATGCTGTCAGGCACTATTGTAGATCAAAGTGGCCGAATCCTTTCCGGGCAGACTACAGAAGCATTCTGGATTTCTGTTAAGCATGCCAACCCGCTGCTGAGCATTGGACTTAATTGCGCGCTCGGTTCGCAACAGATGCGGCCTTATATCCAGGAGCTATCCAGGCATGCCACCTGTTTTACCAGCCTCTATCCGAATGCAGGGTTGCCGGACGAAATGGGTGAATATAACGAATCGGCTGAGTTTATGGCCGCGCAAATGCGTGAGTATGCCACCGAAGGATTTGTAAATATCGTGGGAGGCTGTTGCGGCACACGTCCTGAACATATCGCTGCAATGGTCGATGAAGCGAAGCGCCACAAGCCCAGGGTGCCGGCCAAGCCGCAGCCTTTTTTGAGTCTGAGCGGGCTTGAACCGCTGGTGATTCGTCCTGAAACCAATTTTGTGAATATTGGTGAGCGAACCAATGTAACCGGCTCTGCTGTATTCAAACGGTTAATCAAAAATGAGGAGTATGAAGAGGCACTATCCGTTGCAAGCGAACAGGTGCAAGGGGGCGCGCAGATTGTGGACGTGAATATGGATGAGGCACTGCTCGATTCCGAAAAAGTGATGAAAGATTTCATCAACCTGATGGCATCCGAGCCTGATATCGCACGCGTGCCGTTTATGATAGACAGCTCCAAATGGAGTGTGCTGCTGGCCGGACTCAAAACCACACAGGGCAAAAGTGTTGTTAATTCCATTAGCCTGAAGGAGGGAGAGGAGGCCTTTAAAGCACAGGCGAAGCAGATCCTCGATTTTGGAGCTGCCGTTGTGGTGATGGCATTTGATGAAAAAGGCCAGGCCGATACACTGGAACGGCGAAAAGAGATCTGTAAACGCGCATACAATATACTCACCAAAGAAGTTGGCTTTCCCCCTCAGGATATCATTCTCGACCCTAACATTCTAACTGTTGCCACCGGAATCGAGGAGCATAACAACTACGCGATTGATTTTATCGAAACGGTGAAATGGATCAAGCAAAACCTGTCGCAGGCACAGACGAGCGGCGGCCTGAGCAATATCTCGTTTTCTTTCCGCGGAAATAACACGGTTCGGGAGGCGATGCACGCGGCGTTTCTCTATCATGCGATAGAGGCAGGGCTGGACATGGCCTCCCGAACCGTGTTATTTCCGCGGAAATAACACGGTTCG
>PWLN01000425.1 GCA_003559375.1 Balneolaceae bacterium
CTCGAATTCATGATAGAACATCATCTTGGCGCTGTTGTTATGGTTGAGGAATTATTCTCCCATGATGGTGCCGCACAGGATCGCGAAGCTTTTGAACTGGCTTCGGGAATCAAAGCGGAACAGGTCACAGAAATTGCCCGGATGCGGCTGATGCTTGAAGAAATGGAAGGCGGGCTTACTTATTGAAAATGGGTATTATGATGAATGTATTTGAATTATTTCATTCTCTCTGTTTAAAAAACAATTATTAAATATTAAAAGATTTATACATGAAGTTTATCACTCAGGCAAGTTTAGCAGTTTTAATTGTAGCACCAGGTTTATTTAGCTGTACTTCGACAGAATCAATCCACAGTTCACAATCAGAAAATTTCATCGTTCCCCTCAGCGAAATTGCACAGCCTTATCCTGATCCACGGATTGGATTAGGCGCAGGATTATTTGATGCTGAGGAAGCAATTTGGAACCTTCGCCTGGTTTCAACGACTCCACCTCCTGCTGATTTTATCGGAGCCTGGGGTACGGATCTTGCATTTAAAGATAACTTTGCTATTCAGGGAAATTATAACGGATTTATCGTTTGGGATATATCAGATCCCGCTAATCCTGTTTTTGAAGTGGATTACCTCTGCCCCGCTTCGCAGAGTGATGTTTCTGTTTACGGCGATCTGCTGTTTGTATCCGGCGAAGGCCTTGAAGGCCGCCTCGATTGCGGCACTCAGGGCGTTCGGGCTGTTGCGAGTGAAGAAAGGCTGCGTGGCATTCGAATTTTTGATATTTCTGACATCCGGAATCCGGAATATATTGCAAATGTGCAAACATGCAGGGGTTCACACACTCATTCAGTACTTGTTGACCCAAATGATGATGAAAATATCTATGTCTATGTATCCGGTTCTGCGCCGGTACGGCCGGAAGAAGAGCTGCCCGGTTGTTCTGCATTATTCCCCGATGAAGATCCTGAGAGTGCGCTGTTCAGAATTGAAATCATCAAAGTACCGCTGGCTAATCCCGAATTGGCTGCTATTGCAAACTCCCCGCGCATTTTTGAAGGACTCGAAGCACCGCCAACACGCGGCCTGTCTCCGGAGGAACAGGCTGAAATCGACAAGGCACGTGAGGAAGGACGGTTTGTTGCCGAAATGATGGGCCAGGAACGGGTTATCCCTGATGGAATGATCCGCCAGTTTCTATCACAAATCGTAAGAGAACGTGAAGGCAGCGGAATTCCCACTGCTGCTGACAGTATTGCTCTTAAAGAACGCCTGCCTCAGTTCATCGATAATATGCTGCAGGCAAGAGGAAGGTCAACAGTAGGGATAGGCCCAAACCAGTGCCATGATATTACCCTTTATCCTGAAATAGGCCTCGCTGGCGGTGCATGTGAAGGATATGGGCTGTTGATAGACATAACCGACCCTCTGAATCCGGTACGTATAGATGCTGTAGCTGACTCCAACTTTGCATATTGGCATTCAGCTACCTTTAATAACGACGGAACCACGATCCTCTTTACCGATGAATGGGGAGGAGGTACACAGGCAAAATGCCGTGACATAGACCCCTACGAATGGGGTGCAAATGCCATCTATACCATCACTGAAGATGGTACGATGGAATTTCAAAGTTACTTTAAAATGCCGGCGGTTCAAACAGAAACTGAAAACTGCGTGGCACATAATGGCTCACTGATACCTATACCTGGCCGTGATATTATGGTACAGTCGTGGTATCAGGGCGGAATTAACGTCTTTGATTTTACCGACCCTAAAAATCCGGTTGAAATTGCATTTCATGACCGCGGGCCAATCAGTGCCGACAGGCTCGAAGTTAGCGGAAGCTGGTCGATTTACTGGTATAACGGGTATCTGATAAACTCGGAGATGTCACGAGGCCTCGATGTTTTTGAGCTGCTTCCAAGTGATTTCATCACCCAAAATGAACTGGATGCGGCAAATACAGTACGCCTGGATTACTTCAATCCACAGGGACAACCGAAATTTTCATGGCCATCGTCATTTGCATTGGCTCGCGCATACACCGACCAGCTGGAACGAAACCGTGAAGCCAGCACTCAAACCCTGCAGCTGTTACGTGCCGGGATGGCCAATGCTGAAAGAGCTGCCGTTTCGGAAAGAAACCGTATACTCAGTGAACTTGCATCACAAATTGAAAACGGATCTGCTGCCATTACAAATGGAAACAAAGCAGCACAACTGGCCGATGTGTTTAAAGACCTTGCGGGTGGTTAAAAGTGATATTAAAAATAGATCCGTTATTTTGTCCATATTTGGAATACTAACAATGTTTTTTCAGAATTATCTTGGTTGGTATAACCAAAGATAATACTGGAGATAGGCAAGACCATGACGATATATATCTTTCATTATTACTAACCTAATCAATTAGACGATTTAATTCTTCCAACTGTTCTCCAAAATAATTATCACCATACCTGAATGAATAATGCATTACTTTATATAAAGTTACATTATAACGTGGATTTTCAGAGCCGCATGTAAGGATATTCTTATTTAATTTTTTTTCCCGCGTAAGCCAACTTTTCGTTGCAGTATAAACTTTATCACCAAAACAAATAATATGAAAATGTTCCTGATTTAATTGATCAAGTATATTTTCA
>PWLN01000466.1 GCA_003559375.1 Balneolaceae bacterium
AACGCTGCCTGAACAGCTACCTCAGATTCTGAATCGAGTGATGATGTGGCCTCATCAAGCAGTAATATCGTTGGTTCCTTTAAAATGGCTCTCGCAATGGCCACACGTTGACGTTGTCCCCCGCTGAGTTTAATACCGCGCTCTCCTATCAATGCATCATATCCGTCGGGGTGCTCCATGATGAAATCGTGTGCCTGGGCAAATCTTGCTGCCTCTTCCACTTCGCGGTCTGTAGCATTCAGCCGGCCGTATCTGATGTTTTCCCGTATGGTGGTACCGAATAGCTGAATATCCTGAGGAACAATTGCAATCTGATTTCTCAGTGACTGCACTTTGATTTTTGAAATATCTGTTCCATCAAACCGGATAGTTCCTGATTCTACATCATAAAATCTGGCGATAAGCTTCAAAAGTGTCGATTTCCCCGCGCCGCTTGGGCCTACCAGTGCAATGATATCTCCAGGTTTGCAAGAAAAGTCAATGTCTTTGAGTACAGGTTGATTTTTCTCATAGCGAAAGGTTACATTTTCAAACGAAACGGCTCCATTAACCTTGCCCAAATCCACGGCATCCGGGTGATCGTTAACGTCCGGTACTTCATCCAGCAGCCCAAAGATACGCTCTGAGGCGCCAACAGCACTGCTGAATACCGTATATACCCTCGCCATTCCTCCCATTGATCGCCCAATGTTAAATGCAAAAAATATAAATGCAACCAGGTCTCCGGCTGAAAGCCTGCCGGCCAGTACTTCTGTTCCGCCATACCAGAAAATGGCAATCAATGTGCTCATAAATACAACTCCTACAGACGACCAAAACAGATTACTGAACAGCACTTTTTTCCGGGCTGTATCAAAAAGGGTATCAACCCCGGAGTGATACCGGCTTATTTCATAAGATTCACGTGCAAATGATTTGACGGATTCGATTGCTCCTAATGCCTCTTCAGCAATTGCAGTGGTGTCTGCCAAGCGATCTTGTACGTTTCTGGACAACTTTCTGATTAACTGCCCAAAATAGCGTACAGCCAAAGTGATAACCGGAACGGTTATGAATATAATCAGACTGAGCCTCCAGTTAAGGTAGATCATCAACACAACAGAACCAACCAGGTTTAAACTTTGCGTGAAACCCTCAGAAAGTGTACCAGTTACAGCATCACGAATGGCAGCCACATCATTTGTGAGGCGTGATGTGATTTCACCAAGCCGCTGATTAGAATAGAATTTTAGGCTTAACCGGTGCAGATGTTCATAGAGATTTTTCCGAAGATCAGCCACAATTTTTTCACCGATCCAGTCGAGAGAATAATTTCCCCAAAATCCCAGTAATGCCTGTGTAATAAAAAGTCCGATCAATACCAGCGTAACCCTGTTAAGAAGAGCCATGTCGCCATCATCAAACACCGCGTCGAGCAGTTCGCGCAAACCCAGAGGAACTGCAAGCCAAACAAGTGTAGCTAAAACAGATGCTATTAATGCAATAACAAGCTTCGTTTTATATGGCCTCGCATACGCCAGTATTTTTTTGTACTGACGAAATGAAGATTGGTCGATTTTCAATTGAATTCTTTTTCTGCTTTTCAGGTATTGGAAATAAAACCTCAAGAAAGGTAACACCGTTCTTTATTGATGATAGGTATTTTGTTTGATTTTATGTCGAACTCACATTAACTATTATAGCTGTGTAAATCCTGCATAGAAATATCAGCGACTCATAAAACGGTTTACTTACTCTTATGGTTACACTATCAGTAAAGATAAATACTTCGCAATAATCAGAATGATGAATACAGGCTGGAATTTCGATAACACTTACAGAAAATTGTCACCGGACTTTTACTCCGTTGTAGAACCGATACCGGTCAGTAAGCCCGAACTTATACTTCTTAACTCACGACTTGCTGATGAATTGGGGCTGGATTTTTCAAAAGCAGATCTTTCTGAACTTGCTTCCTTATTCACCGGAAATCAACTGCCTGAGGGTTCAGAACCCATAGCTCAGGCCTACGCCGGACATCAGTTCGGCCACTTTACCATGCTGGGTGATGGAAGGGCAATTGTTCTTGGCGAACATCTATCACCTGATGGGCGACGTTTCGACATACAGTTTAAGGGAAGTGGCAGAACTCCCTATTCGAGGTCAGGTGACGGCCGGGCAACGCTATACTCCATGCTCAGGGAGTATCTGATCAGCGAATCGCTCTATCATCTTGGCATTCCAGCATCCGGGAGTCTCGCCGTTGCGGAGACCGGTGAGCCTGTATACAGAGAAACCACCCACCATGGAGCAGTCCTTACGCGAGTAGCTTCGAGCCATATCCGTATCGGAACCTTTGAATATGCGGCGCGATTTCTCTCTCTTGATAAACGCCGGGAATTCCTGAACTACGTTGTATCGAGGCACTATCCCGGGTTGACAGACTCAAAAAATAAGGCACTGGATCTACTTAAACATGTTGCTGAAAAGCAGATGAACCTGGCTATTGAATGGTTGCGGACAGGTTTTATACATGGTGTGCTGAATACCGATAATATGAGCATCTGCGGCGAATCGATCGACTTTGGCCCATGTGCATTTATAAATTCATTCGATCCCTCAATCGCCTTCAGTTCGGTAGATATGAACAAACGCTAC
>PWLN01000453.1 GCA_003559375.1 Balneolaceae bacterium
ACTATTACTTAAGTGGGCTGAGCGGGCTTTGTTAGTTAAGTTTAAAGGGATTAAATGTTCTTATGGTTATATTTTTGTTTTATAGTTACACTTAGCAGTTTATTCGATATTAAGGGGATGGTAGTGGCGGAGGGTAGTTTTTTGTTTAATGGTGAGGGTTATCTTTTTTTCTTCTATGATGTTAAAGATGATGATGGTGATGATGATATAAGAATGTTACGGGGATGATATAACTTAGCTGCTTTAGCAGAAGTGGCGGGACACCCTTTTTTTTTAAATACTCACGTCCATAGGCTCCGCGAACTGGGAGGGACACACATCATTATTTCTTTAGATAATATAGTATAAATAAACAGTTAAAGCAGTTAAAGTAGTTAAAGTTTATAAAATAGTTAAAGTTTATCGTTGGTTAGGTGAGGAATGGTGAAACGATAATATGGCCACTTTTACTTATTTTACGCTTGCGAGATATTTTTAATTTAAAGTAATAAAAGTGGTTAAAATTGGGATAAGGTATATATCCCTCAACTTTAACCACTTTAACCACTTTAACCGGTTAACCGGTTTAACAACAATTTTCCGTTTAACTTTAAACTAAATGCGCCAGAAGGTCTCCGTCTTCATTTTGTAGTTTCTCGGGCATTTGTTTTTTAGCATTTCTAATCACAGCGCCTTTGGGAATGCATCTGCGTTTATCTTTATCATTTAGTTCCTCATTATAAGCAATTGAATACATACCGTATTCAGGTTGATAAACCATTTCTTCATCAATCAGCTTTTTCAAAAGCCCTCTAACGTTGCTCTCGGATTTACCTACTTCCCTCGCCAAGTCCTTAAGCTGTACTGGTTTTCTGCGTTCTCGCAGAATTCGGATCAGGGCTTGTCGTTCTGGAGTCTGCTCAAATTCTTTTACGTCCACGTTCTGATCCAACAATCGCCATCCATGCTTACGAGACCGGGATAATGATAGATACTGCTCTTCCACATCTCGCCCGGTAACGAATAAGGCGGCATTGTTTTCTCCGCGTGCACGTTTCATAACAAGTATAGTATCTGCTGCTGCAACAAAGCCCGTGGACCCTAGTACAATGTCTAAATCGTCTGCGCTTTTGGCTTTTCTCGCATGATGCGCGACTACGATGGCTATGCCGTGCTTGTCAGCTAAGGCCTTGATTAGGCTAATAACCTGGTATGCGGCACGGTAGTTCTCATCTTCTCCGCGTCCTATGTCGCGGAACTTTTCCAGAACATCAACAAACACTACCTTAACTTTTGGATTTTTTTGTAGAAAGGCGTCCAAATTAGCTACTCCCACCGGGCCTCTCAACCATGTCGTTGAAATAAATAACTGCTCAATCTCTTCCCTCTCCACTGCCATATCATTTAGCCGTTTTTGAACCCGCCAATCCGGGTCTTCAAGTGCTAAATAAAGTGCCGCCATCGGAGCTGACTGAATTTTTCCCAACACCTTACCTCCCCGTACCATCTCCACAGCCATATTCAAGATAAGAAAACTCTTTCCTATCTTGGACTTACCTGCGAGTATAGTCAATCCCGCCGGAATTAATCCAGGAACTGTCCATTTCGGTTCTTGGATGTGCATGTCTAAAAGTTCTGTTCCAGTCCTAACCACGGATGTGTGTTGTTCTGGGTCGCCCATAACGTAATCGAATGACCTGATAAGCCCCTCTGCTTTATCATATTCCCCTCGGCGCACCAACCCCAAAAAATCCTCACCCATGAGGGTAAGTTTTCGTGCCTGGATGTGTTCTTTAGTTTGGTCTACAAGATAATCGATGTTGAAGTCATCTTGTTGCTCGTATTCATCGCTTAGACTGGCCAGCATCTCTTCTATGTATTTTGCATTGGCTTTACTCAGCCTTTGGGCCTTCAGTTGTTCCATGAATATAGACTCAATTTCTCGACCCGGCGCCTGTCTATACTTTTGAAAATACCCTCCACACCACCTGGCTACCAGTCGGAACTCATCAGACTCAAGCAGTGATATATCCAGCACAGGTAACACCCGTTCAATGAATTCAGTGCTAGTTATTAAACCGATAACTAGTTTGCGCTCGAAAAATTCTTCACTGTTTTGTAACTTTTGTTTTCTTCTTATCATCATCACCATCTCCTTTTAAGTTTTCCTTTTCTCTGATCCTTTCCACATAGTCGTTCCAGTTTTGAAACACTTCTTCGGTGGCCGCATCCCTCTTGAACTTAAGGAAGACCATCCCGCCGCTACCCCGGCCAATAGCCACTGGTCGAAGGCTATGGTCCAGAAAGAATTGAGCCTGGGCTAAGTTGTAGAGGTATACGTCCTTATCTCTCCTCGCGTCCGCCGTTCCTTTTGTTCGCCTCATCATCATCACCTCGTTTCTTTTTTTATTGAATTTGCCGGGGGACCAGGTAGACATCGCTTTTCATTGAGATGCGCTACCCACATCCATCTACGTCTTTATATTATTATACTAACCTGACTGATTTCGTTAAAAACAATATCTTTATTAAACCATATATAACATCCTTCTTTACGGACCTCCGGGCAGCGGAAAAACAATGCTTGCCCGCAGGATTCCTTCCATCCTTCCCGCTCCCGGTAGGGAGGAAGTTCTGGAAATAACCAGGAT
>PWLN01000356.1 GCA_003559375.1 Balneolaceae bacterium
AATAACCGGTTTGTTCCACCAACCCAAACACAACTACGACAAACAAACCCCGCACCTCCCCGTCCATTGTCCATTGTCTCTCAATTACCCCCCATCCTCTCCAGTTTTGATAAAAACTCCTCACTCGATTCACGAATGGCCTGTTTCTCATCGTCTGATTTCTTTTTATCAAACATGTTCACCATGAAATTAACTCGTCCGCTTTCATTGAACGTTTCACGCTGCTTGTCAATAAAGTTCCAGTACAGGTAATTAAACGGGCATGCATTACTGCCATTTTTTTTGGAAACACTGTAGGTACAATGTTTACAGTAGTCACCCATTTTGTTGATGTAATTCCCACTGGAAACGTATGGTTTCGATGCAAGAACGCCGCCGTCGGCAAACGTACTCATCCCCAGTACATTGGGCAGTACCACCCACTCGTATGCATCTGCGTACGAAAACCAAAACCACCGGTTCAGTTCACGGGGATCGGTTTCAGTTAGGTTGCTGAAATTGCTTAGAACCATCAGCCGCTGAATGTGGTGAGAATATCCTTCCTGAATCACTGGCCGCAGACATTCTTCCATGCATTTCATGCCTGTTTTCCCTGTCCAGAACATCTCCGGCAGTTTTTTTTTAAAACCAAAATGATTGGCTTCACGTACTGCGGGCATCATGGCTTCATAATAAATACGAATATATTCCCTCCATCCGATAATCTGCCTGATAAACCCTTCTACTGAATTGAGCCTTGCTTTCCCGGCTTCGTATGCCGAGATCGCCCGATCGCAAACCTCAGCTGGAAGCAGTAATCCGTTGTTCAGATAAATGGAGAGTTGAGAGTGAAAGAGTGTGTAGTTACCGGTTTTAAGGGCATCCTCATAAGGGCCGAAATCATGAAGTCTCTCATGAATAAACTGTTCAAGTAATTCAAGCGCCTGGTTTCTTGTGACCGCATATGCAAATCCATCCGTACTACCGAAACTGTCCGGAAAATACACTTCTACCATCTCCATTATCTCCTCTGTAATTGGATCAGGTTCAAATGTAGAAATGGCAGGAACTGCCTTGCCAGGCGGAAGGGATTCACGATTTTGCTCATCATAGTTCCATTCACCTCCTTCGGGGTTGTCTCCCTTCATCAGATAACCGGTTTGCCTGCGCATTTCTCGATAGAAATACTCCATCCTGTAGCCGGGTGTGATTTTCTCTTTCCATTGAATGGCATCGGCCAGGAAAAAGCCGTTTGGAATTTCAGTAATGCGATCCTGATATTCATTTTTGATACTGCTGAGCCGTACCCTGCTATCCCATTCAGAAGGAGTCATATAGTAGAGAGTACCATCATAATCATTAATAATTTCTCTCAACCCGTCGTCAAAATGGCCATTTGTGGAGTGATACAGAATATCAAAGCCTTTATCCTTACACTCCAGTGCAAAATGCCTCATAGAGCTCAGTATATAGGTTGCTTTGATTTTGTGATGTGGCAATTCAATTCCCTTACCCCTGCTTTCCAAAAAGATAAGCAGCGGTTTGTCTTCTTTCACCCATTCAGGCCAGGCATCCAGATTAAGCTGATCGTGCAGTATAAAAACACCTTTTTCATAGCTCCTTACATCCGGCTTGGTTAAATGTTTATCAATCTGCTTCAGATAAGGCCTTGGCATGGTAAATTTCCGGTTATCATCATTATCTTTACCTGTGAAATTCAATCTGAAACAAACCCGTTCCTGAGGATGAAAAATCGTAGAACGCCAATTATCGGCATCATGGGTCCGGCCAATACTAAGGATACCACCCTCCTTTTGTATGCTGAAAAACTTGGAAAACAGATCGCAGAAAATGGCTGGATACTTCTTACAGGTGGAAGAAAAGCGGGTGTGATGGATTCTGCCTCAAAAGGTGCGAGAAATGCGGGCGGAGTTGTATTGGGCATCTTGCCGGGCGATGATCACTCCGGTATGTCAGAGCATGTAACCATTCCTGTTCTTACCGGAATGGGACATGCCAGGAATGTGATCAACATACTTACATCCGATGTTGTCATTATCTGCGGCATGGGAAACGGTACAGCTTCAGAGGCTGCGCTTGCACTTAAACAAGGTAAGTCTGTCATATTCACTCACGTTTCAGAAGTGGATGTTCAGTTTTTTTCCCGGTTAATACCTTTACCACACCAGGTAAGTAATGATATTGACGAAATCATCTCCATGATTAGAGAACATTTACACTGATTCTAACCCGGAAATGTTCATCACCGGGATTTATCATTTTTAACCTACCATCGCGCGGTGCGTATAATATGTGGCATCTCTGAATACGGATTGCGCTACACTGCCTTGTGTTGCCTGATTGTTCTCCGAGCGACCGGGATGTCAAAAACTACTCCCCGGCCTATGTATCCATAAAACAACCCCATCGGGGTGACCGATTCTATAGCCCCGGGTGAATGCTGATCATCGCAAAGCGATGCATCACATGGAACCCGGGGTAAAGCGAAGTCCCCATAGCCCCCCGAGTGATGAGCTCCTTGAGGCCGGAAACAATGTCGAGAGGGTAATTCCCTAAATGCTGAGTATGGGTGCATTTCACAGATCACATTTCCTAAATCCTGCCATAGCCCCTCGATAA
>PWLN01000029.1 GCA_003559375.1 Balneolaceae bacterium
ATTACCGGAACAAGTTTGGAAGAAGATTAGATTCAACAACATCTTAGAGTGAAAAGTGAAAAGTGAAAAGTGAAAAGTGAAAAGCTGGAGCTGTAGCGAAAGTCCCTATAAACATGGTATTTCTATTCTTGTAAGATGCTGGAGCTTCTTCGTAAGTGGGTTTGACGATGATCGAATTGCCGGGGAACTATAGAAATACCATGTTTTTAGGTGGGTAGAGTAGCGGTTGTTGAAACTTGGTATGTTTATCCATACTCAGAAAAAAGATCGGCGTTGAAGCACAGAAAAGAGGTGAACTGTTGTATGTAATCGAATAAACATACCATGTTAGGTTTATAAAGAGATATCTTTCTGTTACATTTTAAGCTGCTCTGATGAAATTCATTAAAAATCGATGAGTATTAATTATAAAATCCCTGATCAAACAAAAATTGGCCACGTTCACCTGAAAGTATCTAACCTGGAACGGGCGATAGCTTTTTACCGGGATCTGCTGGGTTTTGAACTAACCACGATGTATGGCAGTCAGGCTGCTTTTCTCTCTGCCGGAGGTTATCATCATCACCTTGGCCTGAATACATGGCACAGCCTGGGTGGCCCGCCTGCCCCTGTTCGCAGTGCAGGGTTGTATCATACTGCCATACTTTATCCGACACGAAGAGATCTTGCTGAGATATACATGCGTTTGCTGGATGCAGATTATCCTATAACCGGTGCCAGTGATCATGGTGTTTCGGAAGCTATTTACCTGAGTGATCCCGATGGCAATGGTGTTGAACTTTATCGGGACAGGCCAAAGGAAGAATGGAAATACAGGTCAGATGGTTCCATTGAAATGGTTACATTACCGCTTGATATTGATGACCTTCTACAGGAATTAAACAAGTTCTGAAATTATTCATATGATATTCAAAATAACCAGGCTATATAGTGACGAACATGGTGAAAGCCATTTTGAGGAATTGGAGCTACCATTGAAAGAGGCAGGTGAGATTGGGGCATTATCCGACAGGATACCTGCAGGCGATATCATCTTCCGGGAAGTAAAACCAACCTATGATTACGATTTTCACAATGCACCTCAGCGGCAATATATCATCTTGCTTGATGGTGAGATAGAGATTGAAACTTCTCTTGGTGATAAAAGGGTATTTGGAGCCGGTGATATTGTGCTTGTTGAGGATACAGAAGGCAAAGGCCATAAAACCAGAAATCTGAAGCCAGAAAGAAGAAGATCGGTTTTTATTACTTTAACGGAGAAATAATTCGGATGCATAGTGATACTTTGATGTTTAGTCTATTTTTAGACAGGAGACGGGACAACTATTGAAATAGCAGGAGCGACTAGCTAACGAAGTTTGTTACGCAGCCTGGTTGTTTCAGGTTGGCTTATGTAATCTTCAGGATCTGAGTCGATCTCAATAATTCTGCTGTCTTTATCTTGTTGTTCCTTTAGCTTTTTACTAATCATAATTTCATCAGAAAGCTGAAGGGCAAGTGCAGCTAAGTCGTTGGCTGTTTCTGTGACTTCTGTCTTATGCTTTTCTAATGAGCGATTTTGAAAGTAATTGATAACCGGTAGTGACAGGACAGCAGTCAGTATCCCCGAGATAATTCCTGGCCATGCAAATCCGATTGTTGAAAAAGATAAAACACCGCCGATTGGTGTAAGTGCAGCCAGCAGCGGTATAAGAAGCCAATATTTGGACCATGCTGTGTCCCAGTTCATTCCCCAACCTTGACGTTTACTTACCCTGATCCTGAATTTTTCACCACGTTTTTGTAATAGAACCCTTGTAGTATAATATTGCCACTCATCCATATACTGCCATTCAAGGGTGGTTGGTGTTTTTCTTAGCTTTGCTTTTCCGGCGTAATCGTCCCACAATTTATTCCACCAGTTCACATCTTCATGAGAGGTGCCGTAGCGATGGTTTAATTCAGTAACAAGATCGTCAAGAACCTTGTTATCGGGCTGGGCATCAATCCAGTGTTCACATACGATTTCATCCGGCTTGATTTTTGTGTTGTTTGCAGAACGAATTGAGCGTTCACCTGCACGGTCCTCAAATTCTTGTGCTGCCTGATGAATGAGTTCGGGGTCTATTCCTGATTCTGCCGCAACCTTCTCAAGTTCAGAGACGGTTAGTCCGGCATGAACTCCGCCTTCCCTTGATACGGAACGGGTTGCCTCAAGCTCAACAGCACGGCGTATGAGCAGTGCCACCTCTTCTTCAGTATAGACACGGTTTGGTTTCATGGATTAAAATAATGGTCTGTTTAAACAACTTATAATTTACAGAATTGAATTGTCACCTTCAGGATGTTTTTAAACTACGATAACAGTTTTCTATTGTTTCAAATAGCTTAATTAAATGAATAATTCAGGGACTGATACTTATTTTTAATGATTTCGGCTCTGATCAGGCGTATGGAGTGTGGAGCTGTGGAATTGTTGAGAGACCTTCACATAGAAATTTTTTAAAATCCGAAAACAAAAAAACCGGTTACCTGTCAAATAACAGATAACCGGCTTTCAGTACCGCGTACGGGATTCGAACCCGTGTTACCGCCGTGAAAGGGCGACGTCCTAAACCCCTAGACGAACGCGGCTTTGG
>PWLN01000057.1 GCA_003559375.1 Balneolaceae bacterium
CGAAGCGTATTGGCCATATCAGCCTGCCGACCACCCGATTGCGCAGACACTGAACAAAGCAAAAAAGTATGTTGCTTCGCACACCCGAACAAAACTCCACTGGAATAATTCAACATTGCTCCGAAGTGACATCGTGCAGGCTGTAAACGAACTCAAGGCAAAACCGGGCCATGACCTGCAAATCATTGGCAGCAGTAATTTGATACAAACACTCCAGGCTGCATGATTAATTGACGAATATAATGTGTGGACTTATCCGGTTATCCTTGGACATGGAAAACGCCTCTTCAGTAACACCGCGAAACCATTTGCACTGCATCTCGTACGCTCACAAGTATCACCCGGTGGCGTTGTGATGAGTACATATGTGACGGCCGGTGATATAAAACCCGGTTCATTTTCTGATTCTGAGCCAAGTGAGAGGGAACGAACTCGAAGAAAAAGGATGACTAACGACGAGTGGTGAGTGAAATAGTGATATGTGTATACCACCGTAAGATAGATATTCTAAACTGTGACTTAAACCTTGCATTGTCTGGATTTACCAGGCATATCACCATATAACCAAATCTTTAACTACCATGAAAACCATTAATCCCTACCTGATTTTTAACGGAAATGCCGAAGCGGCATTCGAGTTTTACCAGTCTGTATTTGGAGGTGAACTTGAGAAAGTACGCTTTGGTGATATGCCCGGAAATGAAAATTTCACCGAAGATGAAAAAGACCGAATGGCACACGTTGCACTGCCGATTGCCGGTAAAGATCAGATCCTGATGGCATCCGACTCAACTAAATCATCAGAAGTGAACATGGTGGAAAACGGCGGATTTCATATTTGCATTGAACCCGAAAGCCGCAAGGAAGCCGAGCAGGTTTATAATAAATTATCCGATGGAGGCAATATCTATATGCCATTGGCCGAAGCCTCATGGGCCGAACTGGCCGCAATGTTTACAGACAGGTTCGGTGTACAGTGGATTATTATTTTCGGAGATAAAGGCTGATGATCATCTTCCGCCATGCTTCCATGAAAGACCTGCAATTACTTAAACACTGGGACAAGCAACCTCATGTAATCGAATCTGACCCGAATGACGATTGGAACTGGGAGTCAGAATTACTTTATTCTCCAGACTGGCGGGAAATGCTGATAGCAGAGATTGATGGCCGGCCGCTTGGATTTGTTCAAATTATTGATCCTGCCCTTGAAATCAGCCGTTATTGGGGAGACATTGAAGCAGGCTATCGCGCCATTGATATCTGGATAGGAGACGCAAATGATCTTGGTAAGGGGTACGGCACCGTTATGATGAACCTTGCCATCGAACGGTGTTTCTCAAATCCGGATGTACATACCATCCTGATCGATCCGCTTGCTTCCAATACAAACGCTCATCGATTTTATGAAAAGTTGGGGTTCAGGTTTTTTGAAGAGAGAACTTTTGGTAACGATCATTGCCATGTTTACCAGCTCAACAGAAATGAAAAAATCAATACTTAACGAAACAGTACTTCATTGTCTCACAAACTGACCAAAATTCTGAAAATTACCGGAATCACTATTCTCTCTCTTGCGGCATTTATTTTGATCATGGCTTTTGTCGTAAAAACCGACTTTGAGATGGAACGCTCTGTTGTGATCGACCGCCCGAATGAAGAAGTATTCGATTATGTAAAATTCCTCCGCAATCAATATAACTACAGTGTCTGGGGTTCATTAGATCCTGATATGCATCAGGAATTCAGGGGAGCCGATGGCACGGTTGGTTTCGTCTCTGCATGGGATGGCAATGATGACGTAGGAAAAGGTGAACAGGAAATTACAGGCATCACCGAAGGTGAACGTATTGATTACGAACTGCGCTTTTTTGTCCCTTTTGAATCTACTTCTTATGCTTTCATGAGTACAGATGCAGTTTCTGAAAACCAAACCAGGGTAACCTGGGGCATGTCTGGAACATTTCCCCGGCCAATGAATCTGATGCTGCTCTTTTTCGATCTGGAAGATGCCATCGGCAGTGATTATGAAACAGGACTTGCCAATCTGAAACAACTTCTTGAAAAGGATTGATGAACCCAAAGTTCAATTAAAACCACGAATCAAATTTTTCTTGAAAAACTGAACCATGCTTTTGCCAATAATGATTCCGCGTTCATTGCTGAACAGGTAACCGACGATATCTGCTGGGAAATTGTTGGTGAACAAACAGTAGCCGGAAAAAAAATCATTTGTTGAAATACTAAAAACAATGGAACTACCCGAGTCGCTTATAATGACGATTCACTATATCATCACTCACGGGAAAACAAGCATCTGTAAAAAGCGTGGCGGTACTTCGGGGGCACAATTGGGGCACAAGCGGGACGCTTGCGCCATCTTAGATTTTTAATACAGTACCTTGCGCCGTCTCAGATTTTTAATACAATACCTTGCGTCATCTCAGATCCAGTATCCCGTATCCAGCAACCAGTATCCCGTATCCAGCATCCCGCATTCAGTATCCAGCAACCAGCATCCCGCATCCAGCAACCGGAACCTTCCTGATTCAGCACACCTACATCCCCAAATAAGCCATCTCCAGCAAGGGTATGATTTCACTGTCTATCG
>PWLN01000149.1 GCA_003559375.1 Balneolaceae bacterium
CGGGAAAATAATGTCAATAGGGGCGGTCTTAAATGGGCTAGAATACGTTCCCGCCCCTTCCGCGATCCTGCTCCCCAGCGGCAGCTCGTAATAACAAATTTGTGTGCCGTCAGCAAACCGCACCCAATACCCTTCCCACCCTGGCGTGGAATTGTACCCACCTAAAATGTCACCAATGTGGGAGCCTACGCCAGTATAAGCGTTCTCAACCAGGGCATTTTCCGCGTAATTAAGGCCCTCGTAGAAAGTGGAGAACTCCCCGCCACCACCAACATCGAAGCTGAACATGCGATCTATCGTGCCAAAAGCCTGGTTGCCGGACGCGTAAAACTGAGGCACCGTAACCGCCTCCACCGTAGCCCTAATCGCTACGCGACCAATACCGCCACCCGCAAACAGATCACCAACAGTATTGTTCTGTACAATGGCTGCCTCTTGGGCAGGGTTCGGCAAATCTTGCGTTCGGACTTGCACGCCTATCGCGGACCCGGACACGCTTTGGATATCGAAAAGGAAGTTTCCTTCAACTACGAGTTTTCCATTCCAATGGTCGATATAAATGCCTCGCGCCGCCTCGCTAGTATTGCTGAATACTCGCGTGACTACGTTTCCGCGCATTACAACGTTTCTCGGCCGAGAGCTGCCCTGGCGAATACCGGCAGTGTTCGCCCCATCAATGTAGTTGTTACAAATCAATACATCTGAGACTTCATTATCAATGCCGACAGTTCGCTCAATACTGCGCGGGCGATCTTGGAAGAAAGTAACATTATTTGCCACTACGCCCGTGTAACCCCTCGGGCTAGGAATCCCCACCTCATCCCTGAGGGTGCCCTTGAGAGCAATGGATGCCTGCCGCCACCCGGCGTTACGGAGAACGTTATTAGCAATCACAAAGTTCTTGGACTTCGTGTAAATACCCTCAGCGTCATCCTTCGTTTCGGTAGTAACTTCATCAACAAAATTATTGGTGATGACCGTCTGATCCGCCATAATATTGATGGCCTGACAGCTAGCGATGCCCTCACTATTACGAACAGTGCAATCCTCGATTAACACTTTTTCGGGCACATCATCCAAATTACTATCCAAACCTACTTGAATGCCTTTATTCCTAGCATTCAACACGTGGACCCGGCTGATAATAACGAAATCAGATTGAGGCCCCCAGCGAATCCCCTGACTGGTCAAGTCCTCAATCATGACATCGGAAATCAAAACCACACTTACCTTGTCCGCAACATTCGTGTAATCAATAAAAGAGTCGCCGTTACGGAACTCAACATCACTAATTACTAAGCGATCAACAACCGCTGGCGACGGATACGCAGGAGCGATCCCGTCCGTGAAACCAGTCATAGAAACATTACGCAACTTAAAATTGCCCACGGGAGCAAAGCCATCATTCCCGTCACCAATCAATTCCACGCCCTCTTGCCCCAAAAGCACCGCATTGGCGGGCACGCTCACAACACTCTCAATAGCGTAAGTTCCCGTGGGAATAATAGTTGCCTGACCGGCCGCCGTCGCCGCACTCAACGCTGCCGCGAAAGCCGCAGAATCGTTAGTGACGCCATCACCAACGGCGCCATAATCCAAAACGCTAAAGCCCTCGTAAACCAAATCAGGCAACTCACTGAAAACGTGCTTCGCGTCCGCGCCCAATGTCGCAACACCGCCCGGCGCCCCCTTTTGCGCCAACGGAATATTCAACTCGTCAGAAGTAATGAACTCTACCCAAACGCCGCCCTCAAGGCGGTAAAACGCGCCTTCGCTGCGCACGAAGATAATGCTGTTCTCGGGCTCGTCGCCTACTATATCCCCAAGCGTGTTTACTTGCCTTACGATTCTCCCCGTAAGCGGGAAATCCCCTCCCGTTACGGGCAAAAAGTCTCCGCCTCGCAAAGTGTAAAAGCCGTTATCTTCACGGGAGTAAAACACGGTGTCCGCCGGGAACACGAGCGCTGGGTTATTCACGAGGCTGTCAACGACGATGACGCGCCTGTCGAAGTCGCCAGCCAAAATCTCTCTACTAAATGCGTCAACCTGCGGCATGCGCCCAGTATAGGATAAAATGATGGGAGACTACTATGGAGCAACCTAAGGAATTACAAGACACCCGCGAGTACAAGGAATGGCGGCAAGCGTGGGAAGACTGGCACGCCGCATGCCAACAAATCAAAGAAAAACGATTGGCGTTCAACGCCAAGAAAGCAACCTACTGGCGGCGAGAGGTCCTCAGGCTAGCGTACGAACTAAGGACCATCGACAGCGTTGATGTGGAGGAACTACTGGGTTTGAAACGGGAACATGGCGGCCGCATCCTCTCCCGATTGTGCAAGGAGGGACACTTGATTAAGAAGGGCCGGAACCCGAAGGCAGGTAAGAGCATGACTTACACGATTAAGGAGCTTGGGTGATGCCTACTGAGACACTGCATGATGGGACCGAAGTTACGTGGCATGGGCAGAACATTTGCTTTTGCGTCCACTGCCGCGAAATCTTCAATAGCGTCGCCGCCTTCGACGCCCACATTACGGGCAAAGGTAACAAACGCAAGCACGATCACTCCTGGATGCCCCGCAACAACAAAGGCTACAAAGTAACCA
>PWLN01000042.1 GCA_003559375.1 Balneolaceae bacterium
AAGTTCTTCCAGGAAAGGATACGCGGCGTTGTCGAAGATGGCGTGCACGGCGTCGAGGCGTAGCGCGTCGATGCGAAACTCGCCGAGCCACTGCAGCGCGTTCGCCAGAAAGAAGGTGCGCACCTCGTCGCATTGCGCGTGATCGAAATTGAGCGCGTCCCCCCACGGCGTTCGGTAGGCGTCGATGAAATAGGGGCCGAACTCGCGCAGGTAGTTTCCTTCCGGACCGAGGTGGTTGTAGACGACATCGAGCACGACGGCGAGGCCGTGGCGGTGGCAGGCCTCGACGAAGCGCTTCAGTGCCGCGGGGCCGCCGTAGGCGGTGTGCACCGCGAAGAGGTTGACGCCGTCGTAGCCCCAATTGCGCGTACCGGGAAAATGCGCCACCGGCATCAACTCCACGGCGGTGATGCCGAGTTCGACAAGACTCGGCAGCCGCTCAATCGCCGCGTCGAGCGTCCCCTCGTCGGTGAAGGTGCCGAGGTGCAGCTCGTAGATGATGTAGTCCTCGAGCGGCAGCCCGCGCCATGCTTCGTGATCGTCGTCGGCGTTGTCGGCGGCGCTCCACGAGTACGCGGGAACGACGGCACTCGGACCGTGCACACCCTCGGGTTGCAAACGGCTCACCGGGTCGGGCCGCCGGCGGGCAGCGTCACCGTCGAGCTGATAAAGATAGCGCGTCCCCGGCGCAACGCCGTCGACTTCCGCCCCGTAGTAGCCCCGCTCATCCAGCGCCTCGAGCTCGACAAGCCGCGCCTGCTTCGCGTGCGGATCCCCATCCGCCCCAGCCAGGGCAACCTCGACTCGCGACGCAAATGGCGCCCAGACAACGAACGAGCAACGCTCGGCACTCTCCCCGAGCGGACGAGCCCCGAGCCGATGCAAGTAGGGATGGGGCGACGACGTGGAAGTCATAACGGTTAATGCCGAGCAAGAGAACGCGGGACAGCGCGCCCAAGCATACTGCCGCAGTCCCCGGAGCGAAACGCAACGCTCACGTCCCATTGCGCCCCGCGCAAAGGACGGCTGGGAGTAGCCGAAACAAGTTGGCTGTGTACCCAACCGAAATTTCGTAGGGCAAGCCTCCGTGCAAACCCCAGCGCGGCTTCGCCGGCACCAACGTTGCCGCGCCGTGCGTCTCGTCAAGCGCGACACAATCGAGGGTCCGATCGTCACCGTGCTGCCCGACGCCTGGGACCGCTACCGCAACAAGACATGGCTACGGGGCTCGCCCGCGCAGCCATGCTGATGCAACCGGCGTTAGTCGTCGTTGCTCGTTGGCTCGTCGTCGCAGCCGGCGTAGTTGCCGGAGTGCCCGTTGTTGCTGGCGCCCTGACGCTGCCGCCCTTGGCAGTTGCCGCACTCTTTGGCGCCGTCTTCGCTGCTGCGGCCTTCGCATGATGGTGTGCCGGCTTGTTGGCGATGCTGCGCCCCGCGGCCTTGTCCGCAGCCGTGGCCACCACCGTGCCATGACGGTGCCCGCGACCCATGCCCTGTCCGTGGCCGCGGTCGGCTCGCTCGTCTACACGCTGATCAGCGGCGACCACGTCGCAACGCTACCGGCCGCCGACGACAAGGGTGGGTCAGGGCTTGCGTTTGCGCCGAGGGTGGCGGCTCCTGTCCGCAAGGAGGCCTCCCAACGTTCGGCAGGTGCCGTGCGCAATCAACCACATGGCCACCAAAGTCTTTCGACATCCGTGCAGCGTACCGGTATAACGCAATCACTTGGTTCCCTGGTTTCCTTCAATCAGCTTGGCATGAACCAAGAACGGGCTCCTCTACGCACTCTGCGCCTCACGTCGTGGCGACCCATTTGACCGAGCGGCGAAAACCAGACCCGCCTTTTCAGGAGCAGTCCGAATGTTGATGCCCCGGCACGCCTTGCTTGTTTCCCTTGCCCTGCTCGTTGCCGCTATCGGTTGCGGCCCCGCTGACCAACCCCAAACCGGTAGCCAGGCCCCAGAGGACGCGGTTGCGCCGCACCCGCAACCCGAGCCGCAGGAAATCGTGCCGGACGAGCCGCAGGTGCCGGCCGACGAATCACACGAGAGGCAGCCGGCCGAGGAGCGAGACGAGGATCCGCAGATCGACGAAGAAGCGATTGACGACGAGCGCGATGACCCAATTGAGTTTCCCAGCGACCAACGGCGAGGTAACCAGCCTCCCAACATCCACGGTTCCCCCTTCACCCCCAGGCCCGGCGAGCCCACTGAACGTGCGGTCGCACGTGCCCGCGCTCGGGCTCTAGACGACAACCTGGACCACACCTTGGCGGCACTGCGCTGGTTGCGCGATCACCAGAAGGTGGACGGCCGCTGGGATCCCGTGCTTTATGCCGAAGACGGCCGGCGCAACGGGCGAAGCGGCAGCTACGAGAATGCCGACGGCTCGGCGGCCCACGGCTTCGCCCACAACGAAGTGGGCCTGACCGGGCTGGCGACGCTGGCGTTCCTCGCCGCGGGCTTCACACACCTAGAAAGCGGTGAGTTTCAGCGCACGGTTCACAATGCAACCCGCTACTTTCGCTCTATTCAGGCCCACGACGGCAGTTGGGGCAACCCGGCCGAGCGCGAGCACGAGAGCTTCATTTACAACCACGCGATC
>PWLN01000433.1 GCA_003559375.1 Balneolaceae bacterium
CTTTTGTTGAGCCAAAGAGAACAATACCCACATTATCCTCTTCAAGGTTCAATACCATTCCACGAACAGGTTTTCCTTCATTGTCGATGGAATCAGGAAGCTCAACAAGTTCACCTGCCTGTACTTTAGACAGTCCATAAACCCGTGCAATTCCGTCTCCTACCTCGAGTACGATACCAACATCATAAACTTCAGCTTCACCGCTAAAACCGGAAAGTTGTTTTCGTATTATAGCTGAAACTTCGTCTGGTCTAACTTGACTCATGATATATCCTTTATAGTTAATCTACAGAAGCTGAAGCAAACCGGTTCTTCAGCTGATTTAATTTATATTTTACAGTACCATCTATAACAGTATCATCAATCCGGATTAGAATTCCTCCAATTAAATCTTTATTTACAGAAGTTTTGGCTTTGACTTTTTTCCCGGTAACTTTTTCAAGTTTATTGATTAGAGCTCTAAATTGATTTTTATCAATTTCGACGGCGGAACTCACATCAACGTCGATGATACCATTATATTTATTATAAAGATCAATGAAATGACGAGCGATATCTTCCAATATATCTACCCTGCTTTTATCTGATAATACCCCAAGCAGGTTTTTAGAGAGATCTGTTATCTTGGCGCTGAAAATGGATGAAAGAACGTTACTTTTCTGATCTTTTTTGATAACAGGGCTTTTCAGAAATAATCGCAAATCGCCAGATCCGCGAAGTGTGTTGAAAACAAGCACCATGTCATCATGTGCTTTTTCCAAATCGTTTTTTTCAACAGCAGCTTCTAAAAAAGCATTTGCATATCTAATCGCCGCCTTAGCACTCATGATCAGTTATTTTTTGTGAGATCGTTGATGAAAGAATCAACCAGTTTTTTATTTTTTACAGAGTCGAGCTCTGAACGGATGATGATGGTTGATGCCTTGATTGCCAAATCTGCAACTTCACTTCGAAGTTCGGTCAATGCTCTTTTCTTCTCCTGTTCGATTGCAGACTTTGCGTCATCAAGAATTTTGGCTGCATCCGTTTTTGCTTTTGCAATTTTCTCAGACCTCAGAATTTCAGCATCTTCAAGTGCCTCTTTTCTGATTTTTTGAGCAGCTATTTCGGCTTCTTTCAATGCTTTCTCATTTTCCCGGGAAATAGCTTCAGCTTTTGCCAATGCTTTATCAGCAGATTCAAGTGAATCCTTTATTCTTTCTTCCCTTTCATTAAGTGCATTCATAATGGGGGGAACCAGATACTTATTCATCAGATACAAAAACAGAAGTGTTGAAATCAGAACCCAAATTCCAAATCCCGTATCAAATGAGAGAAGTGTTCCCCCTCCGGCCAGGAAATATTGCATGTTGTTACCTCTTAATTATTGGCCTACACCAAGTGCAAGAAGCAAACATACAATAGCGCCAATGAGAGCCACACCCTCAATAAATACTGCCGTAAGAAGCATAGCACCCCGAATATCACCGGCAGCTTCCGGTTGTCTTGCAATACTTTCAGTAGCACTCTTTCCGATCATTCCAATTCCGATTCCGGCTCCGAGAGCAATAATTCCGGCTCCAAGTCCTGCTGCTAAAAAACCCATATTTATACCTGTTTGTTTATTTTTCGTTTTAATTAAAGGTGTACGTCTTGTGCATGTGCAACCGACGTTTCATCATGGTCATGATGGTGCTCTTCTGCAGCCATGCCGATAAACACTGCCGACAAAAGAGTAAATACATAAGCTTGTATGAGAGCTACCAATGCCTTCAGAAAATAAAGCGCGGCAGTCAACAGTACCCAAAATACTCCGGAGCCAATCCCTATAAATGCACCAAAAAGATCCGTGAAAATGAAAATGAGGCCCAGTATACTCACAATCATAATTTTTCCGGATAACATATTTGCAAAAAGACGAATAGCCAATGCGAAAGGTTTTGTAAATAAACCCAAGAATTCTACTGGTGTAAGGATAAAACGTGACCACCCTGGCACTCCGGGAAACATAAACACATGTTCCCAATGGTCTTTGGTGCCATTTATCTGGGTAAGAACAAATGTAATAACTGCGAGTGTGGCGGTAACGGTTAAATTAGCCGTCGCAGCAGCAGCCCATGGCAATAAACCAAAAAGATTCATAAAGGCTATTGCCATAAAAATTGTAAAAAGATAGGGTACAAACTTTTTGAATTTATCATGAGGAATAAACTCTTTGGCAATATCATCCCGGATAAATACAAAAAGAACTTCAAAGATATTATGCCATGCGCCACGGGGTTCTGTGGATGTGCCAATCCCCCGTTTGTATCGCCTTGCTGCCCATAATGTGATAAAAAATGTCAGAATAAACCCAAACCAAACATATATTAGATGAGAAGTAATAGACATATCAAGGGTAATTGCAGTGCCGTCTGCCATTACCAATCCTGTTTCAGATTCAATAAAAAGCCCGGACTCTACTGCTTTTTTTGTACTCGAAAAGTAAAACCAGTCCCCACCTGCCAACAATATCCTGGGTAAATAAAGTTTATTTCCAAGTGGCAACTCAAAATAATCATGGTTAGATACTTTACCCACCACATCAATAACACTCTCTTGCTCTGTGTGTGCGTCTGCTGCTGCAACAACGGGACTAATAAACAGCAGTAAGAAACAAACTGCTGTTAGCCGACGCAATATTTTGATCATGTTACTTTAACCTTTGGTAGATTAGTTAGAAAATTTTCGATTAAGCAAAATCACTTCATTTACAGAATGGAAAAGATAAGAAATTATAAAACTAACAGTAAAGCTAAATTCATCAAAATTTAATAGCACCAACAGCAAGGCATACATCAAAAGTACGATGAGAAACCTGAGAAAAAGGCTGATGTAATAAATATTTGTAAACTGTTTTGATGATTTATGTCCAGAAAAAAGTGAACTCGCCAGGTGCACCACAACAGCGAACAATCCCAAAAGATAACCGGCAATCCAGGCGAATTTCTCGTCATCGGTTAATAGAAGTGCAATCGTAATGCTCAAAACCGCGAAGCAGAAAATACTCAGGTAAAATATTTTGGAAGAAGGTTTATGTTCCGAGATATCCATCACCCCATTTTACCTGTGTTCCTGATCACTTTTAAAAATATTCCCAACATTAATACAATACCGATTATGATCCCTGCAAATAAAAGAAAAGGAGATGTATCAAAAAAATTATCTGCCCAATAACCCACAAGAATCGGGATACTGATTGCTACAGCAATTTCAGCTCCAAGCCCGAGGTACTCGAGATATTTTTTATGAACCGGATCTTTAAACAAGTCAGGCTTTACTTACAACTTTATCAGAATTTTTTCTGCTGTTTTCAGCAAATTGAGTATCAGTTAATCCGTTGAGCACATCATCTCCGGGCCCCATTTTGAAATTGCCATTAATCTGGGCTCCTTCTTCCACAACGAGTAATTTGGTATGGATATCTCCTCCAACATTTGCAGACTGTCGCAAGATGAGCCTGTTAGATACTTTAATGGTACCATCAACAATTCCAGAGACGTCTGCATCCACAGATATTAAATCGCCATGAACATGAGCAGAGGATGCAATAATTATTTTTCCTTTGCACAATGCCTCGCCCTCAATTTTGCCAGATATGCGGATATCGTTTTCACTGGTTATGGAACCTTTAATTTTGGTTCCCTCGCTAATCATATTCAGTATGGGAGATTTATGAGATGTATCGTTCACGGGATTCTGTTCTTTATTTGTTTTAAACATTGAGATGTTTCGTTTTAGTTTAGATAGATTAATGGATTTTTGGGAACTCCGTTTTTCCAAATTTCAAGATGTAGATGAGTACCACTGGTTAATAGCCCGCGGTTGCCTACAACTCCAAGAATGTCTCCTTTAAGCACAATATCGCCTGGTTCCTTATAAAGCCTCTCTGCATGCTTATATATACTAATGATGCCGTCGGAATGCTGTATATAAATAACATTCCCGTAATTCAAAGACCAATTGGTATTGATAACGGTTCCATCAGCTATTGAGCGAAATTGGGAGTTTCTTTGTGCAGCGATGTCAATGCCGTAGTGTCCGGCATTTGGTGTAAATCCCTGAGTCAATGAGCCCTGAACCGGAAAATGTGATGGGAAATCAGGGCTGCGTTCACTTGTTTTTGCCATCATAATTGTATTTCGGGTAAGCATATCAAAAGCATGAACTGCCAAAGGTTCCCTGTAAACAGCCTGCAGTCCAGGGGTAGATCCGGTATCATAGAATTCACTAATCTGAAAAACGGTATCAGGCACATTCCGAACAAACTCCTTCAAATCATTTAACTGCACTTCCCTTGCAAGCAATGAATCCTGAAGTGCCAAAACCCGCTGATTGATGGCAATTACTTCGTTACGGAATTTATCATCAATTTGTTTGTAATAAATGGAACTCAGAGGTGTGGCAAAAAAAATAAAAACTGCAAAAAGGAGTGAAGCGATAACAATACCCCCAGCCAATTTATAGAAATCAATAGATTTGATTCTGTAAGTACTTGTTGCATCAGGGTCATTTTCATCGATGAGAACAACAGCTACTTCACCCTTTTCCCTGGAAATAATATTTTTTATGAACTTCCACATTAATTAAAAACACTGTATACTATAAAATGGCGATACAACATGTCAAAAAGCTTGTTTTTACTATTCAGGTTACCGAGTAGTTCGGTGCCTCTTTTGTAATTTGTACTGAGTGAGGGTGGCTTTCCCTGTAACTGGCAGCAGAGATTTGTACAAATTCAGCACGTTTCAGTTCCTGAATATTTTTTGCGCCAACATAACCCATCGCTGCCCTCAGGCCACCTGTCATCTGATGTACTACTTCGCCGAGATATCCCTTATATGGAACCCTGCCTTCAATGCCCTCGGGAACAAGTTTTAAATCGTCTTCAACATCCTGAAAGTATCGGTCTTTGGAGCCTTTACTCATGGCTCCGAGGCTTCCCATACCACGATAAGATTTATATTTTCTTGCTTCATAAATAATAGTTTCACCGGGACTTTCGTCGACACCAGCAAACATTGAGCCCATCATCACGGCATCAGCGCCACCTGCAATCGCTTTGGGAATATCTCCCGTTTGTTTGATACCTCCATCAGCAATCAGGCCGATATTTTTCTCTTTCGTGAAAGTGGCAATTTCCATGATTGCTGAAAGTTGAGGCACACCTACACCGGTAACCACTCTCGTAGTGCATATCGAACCGGGCCCAACACCTACCTTAACAATATCAGCACCAGCTTCTGCAAGCGCCTCAGCAGCAGCCCTGGTTGCAATGTTACCCCCAACAATATTCAGATCCCTGTACGTCTTTTTGATGGTTTTTACCATATCGAGAACGCCCTTGGAGTGCCCGTGAGCAGTATCAACAGTTACAATATCCACTCCGGATTCCATCAGTGCATCTACGCGGTCCATGGTATCTATTGTAACTCCAACCGCTGCGCCTACACGCAATCTTCCCATATCATCTTTGCAGGCATTGGGAAAGTTCATCTTTTTTTCGATATCCTTAAACGTAATCAGGCCAACAAGCACCTTATCTTTGGATACAATAGGCAGCTTTTCCACCTTGTATTGCTGCAATATTTCCTCAGCTTCTTCCAGGCTGGTATTTTCCCTGGCAGTTATCAGATTATCTCTCGTCATAATGTTACCGAGCTTTTTATCCATATAATGCTCGAACCGAAGGTCGCGGTTTGTAACTATGCCAATCAGTTTGTTGCCATTTTCAACAATAGGAATTCCACCGATTTTGTGCTTTTTCATAAGTGAACGAGCATCTTTTACAGTAGCATCGGGAGGAAGTGTAACCGGGTCTACAATCATTCCGCTCTCACTCCTCTTCACCAGGCGAACATGCTCAGCTTGTTCTTCTATCGTCATATTTTTATGAAGCATAGCTATTCCACCTTCACGGGCAAGGGCAATTGCCATCCTGTACTCCGAAACAGTGTCCATCGCTGCACTTAAAATGGGTATGTTAAGTGCAAGGGTTGGAGTAAGCTGCACTTTGGTATCCACATCGCGCGGCAAAACTTTTGAATAGGCCGGTACAAGCAGTACATCATCATAGGTTAATCCTTGCCGGGTTATGCTTGCAAAAGGTGAAGAGTTCATCATTGGGGAAGAATTCGCTTGTTTTATAGTTTGGTAAAGATAAAAAAATCCCTCCGAACTTATTTGCCAAATCTGAAAATCATTCCGGCTGTTGTTAAGTCGAATAACCCAGGCAGATCCACACCCATCCGCGTTTTTCAAAATAATGCACTATTAGAACTGACAAAGTCTAAATATCTTCTTACTTATATTTGATTGAACAAATCAGAGTTTAGTCATTTTCAGTGCATCTACAGCAGTTTCAAGTGAACAGATGCCATCCATATAACTTTTTACCCAAAAATCGACACTCTCCCTCCTGCGCTGAACAAGGGCACAGCTTGTTGAGTATCGGCCTTCCAGTTCATCCACATAACCCTTCACATCAGCTTCAATCACAAACTTTAATTCTGCAGGCAGTTCACCCCAGCCCAGCAGATCGAACATTTGTTGTGTATGGCGATAATCTTTCTCAGCTTTTTTAAAAATCGAAAGAAGTGTCGATTTTGTATTCGCTCTTTTTAAGGTCTTTTTTGCTGCGTTCATCATTGCTTTGGTCTTTTTGTTAACATTTAAAAGCAATCTACACAGCGGTAGTGACAACTTTATGTCACACCATTGCTAAATATTTTCTATCTGATTAAAAATAATTTGATTCCCGCTTTTTTAACCTACATGATTCCCTGACTATGGCCTCCACATATCCCTGAACTTACTCCCTATATTTTTGGACGCATCCAGCGTTTTACGGATGGGTGCACTGCCAATAAGTTTCATCAGGTCGTATGTACCTTTCGTCACAATAATACCCAGCTTTTGAGCAGCTGCTGCCGTGGCCGAATTGCGGAGGGTGATTCGCTCCGGCCTGATAAGCGAGTTACAATAGCGCTGTGTAATAATTCCGACACGCAGTGTAAGAAAAGTGTTGGATGCACCGGAAAGTGCAGAGTTTACAATGAGAGAAGTACCCGGAATCATCGACACAGCTGAACCAACTCCAGTATTTATGGCACTCTCGATCATCTCAAGGTATTCGGCCTCATCAAGCTGAGATGCAATAAGTGCTGTAGCCATCACATTGGCATAGAGAAAACTCATGTCGTTTAAGGTTGGACGCTGACTGTAAACATGAGCTACATCCCAGATAAGCTTAAACTGAAGTGCAATCATAAAAATGGCATCCAGTGCACCGTTTTGTGAAATGGCTGTTGTATAAAAAGCCCTTTTGGCATAAAGCCTTATTTTTTCTTCAGCAATATCATTTAACTGCGCAAGGGCTTTTTCTATATCTTGCTGCGTGTTGAGTGGTATTGCATCAGGAACATTCGGATTCTTTAAAAGCCTGCGCTTTAATTGCTTCAGGTGCTTTTCGTACTCTTTGCCTTCACGGTTTTTTGGAGGAATTAAAGGCGCCGGCATGAACACAAAAAGAAGTATTGGCAAAATCACAGCCACAAGAAAAATAACCAGGGAAACCACGAAAACAATTTGTCCGGCTATCGGACTTAACTGGCTAACTGATGCTGAAAACTGTACAATCTGGTTGAACAGAAAGAGCAGGAAAAGCAGGCTCAGTGAAATGGATAATCCCGCTAAAATACGTTTTGATGATTTTGACATGGTTTAATTTTTGTCAAAGACTTTTTGAATAACGTGATTTCTTATCATACTATGTATTTCTCTTTTGTAAAGGCAAAAAGATTCTCCCGTATCGCGTAATCGAGCACATTTTATAGTGAAACAACACACTCATCGGGATGTCTACGATGTTGCCCGGCCTAAAGGCCTGCTCTTTTGAAAATCTCATCAACTCTTCGGGTATGATGGTTTACGTCGAATGCAGCGTCGATGTCCTGTGGTGATAGATAGCTGGTGATGGTTTCATCCTTTTCTATAAGCTGCCTGAAGGATCGCTTTTCTTCCCATGCCTGCATAGCCAGCGGCTGTACAGTGTCGTAGGCAAATTCCCGCGAAAGACCCTTTTCTATTAAAAGGAGTAACAATCTCTGCGAATAAACCAGGCCATGCGTCTTTTCCATGTTCTCTTTCATGTTTTCGGGATAAACCATCAATTTTTCAATGACACCGGCAAAGCGTTGTAACATATAATCGAGCAGAATAGTAGCATCGGGCAGAATTATTCGTTCTACAGATGAGTGTGAAATATCCCGTTCATGCCAGAGGGGAATATTCTCATAAGCCGATACCATATAACCGCGAAGTACTCTCGCACAGCCCGTAATATTTTCGGAACTGATCGGATTTCGTTTATGAGGCATCGCAGAAGAGCCCTTTTGGCCTTTACTGAAAAACTCTTCGGCTTCGCGTAATTCTGTTCGCTGTAAATGGCGTATCTCAACAGCAATCTTTTCCAGCGTGGATCCGATTAATGCCAAAGTTGCCATGTATTGGGCATGGCGATCGCGCTGCAATGTTTGTGTGGAAATTGGAGCCGGATGAATACCCAGTATTTCACAAGTGATATTTTCCACTTCCGGGGGAATATGTGCAAATGTCCCAACCGCACCTGACAGCTTGCCTACCTCAACATCGCCTGCAGCATTTTCAAAACGTTTTGCATTACGATTCATTTCGGCATACCATAAAGCACATTTCAGCCCGAATGTAGTAGGTTCGGCATGTACTCCATGTGTGCGGCCCATCATTATGGTTAGTTTATGCTCTTGTGCTTTATCAGCCAATGCATTAGTAAATCGGGTAATACCCTCCCGCAGCAACCGATTGGCTTGCTTCAGCCGATAACCGTTGGCTGTATCCACCACATCGGTAGATGTAAGCCCGTAATGCACCCATTTCTTTTCCTCACCAAGTGTTTCTGAAACAGCACGCGTAAATGCCACTACATCATGACGGGTTTCCTTTTCTATCTCTTTGATCCGGCTGATATCGAATGAAGCTTTTTCATATAGCCTGTCCACATCCTCAGCTGGTATTTTTCCAATTTTGCTCCATGCACGGCAGGCAGCCAGTTCCACATCGAGCCAAGCCTGAAAATGATTTTGTTCTGACCAGATATCGGCCATTTCTTTGCGTGAATATCTTTCTAACATGTTTTGTGATTTAATTTAGGATGAGGCATGTAAAGTGGGAAGTGAGGTTAGTGGAATGTGGTATGAGGAGTGGGGAACGTGTATTACAATTATATATTATTGCAGATTATTTACTTAGAAGATTTATACTTAACCATTTTCGTTATTAAACCCAAATTACGCATAAGACCAAAAAGACTTCCGAAGTCTTTCAAAATTTTTTTAAATCTTCAATATGATTACCGATGAAGGTTCCTTTCGATGCTCCGTAAGACTTCGGAAGTCTACTGCGTAATCCGGGTTTAAACAATTTCCACTTTGCATTTTTGAAATAGTTGAACACATCCAGTTGAATACAAAAATACTCCAATAATTTCAGAATCCACATTCCACACTCCTCATACCACATTCCACTAACCCCAAACCGCTCTCCACTCCACTCACTGTACCGGAATTTTTACATAAGACCCTGCAGGAAGCGTATCATCAAGATAGACCTGGTTTATAATCGCCACTTCTTCCGGATCAATATTCATTGGAAGAGTTGATGGAAGCAGGTCACGAAAACGGGTTTCCCGGTCAATCTGTCTCACACTAAGCCGCACCGGGTTGATGTTTAGTATGCGCTGGTCTGTGAGTTGCCTGAATCCGCCGGTTGTCTCGGCAAACCTGGGTTTCATTGTATCAAACTTGCCACGCTCTGTGTAATTGATAAACCGGTAAACCCTTCCGCCATATTCGAGCGCATAAACATTCACACCAAGGTTCTGGTCATCACTTTGCACCATGAAATTGGCCTCATAAGCCGTGAGGTTTCCACTCCGGGTAGCACGCTGGTCTTCCGTTTCAATATTGTTCGCACTTAAAAATGATTGTATCGATTCCCGGGCATTTGACGACTCACTGTCTATCCTTAAAATCATCACTGCATCCTGTTCAGGGCTTAGCAGTACAACTTGTGTGGGTTGATTGATCATCCGCCAGTTCTGGGGTATTGGAAAACGGAATTCAAGTTCGGGATGATAGTAGGTTTGATCCTCCCTGAACCCGTTTCGGGGATTATCGCCAAACACCATACCATCCAGCATTTGCATATATATTTCCGTATTCAGTATTGTTTGTTCAAAACCTGCCTCTTCCCACTCTCGCGCCATTCGCGGTATGTTTCGCTCCCTTTCCCCCGGATCCGGGTGTGTTGAAAGCAGTGATGGGATTGACTGCCCCGCTCTGTCTGAAATTCGTTTCAACCTGGTAAAAAATGCAGCCCCTTCGGCGGCAACATATCCGGTTTTTGCAGCATATTCTACTCCAAGCCGATCAGATTCACGTTCATGGTTTCGGCTGTGGCTCAGAAAAATGAGTCCGGCTGCCTGGCTGCTCAGATTCAATATAGTTTCTCCGGGCAGCCCAAGTAATTCCTGTCCAAGTATCGCACCACCAAGAACTATCACGGAACCAATGGTTTGCTGCAATCCTCTTTGTGAAGCATGACGCGCCGCTACGTGGCCAATCTCATGGCCAATAACCACTGCAAGCTGAGCTTCATTATTCATATGAGCCATCAATCCCCGGGTAACGTATACAAACCCACCAGGCAGTGCAAACGCGTTTACAACGGGACTGTCCAAAACTCGAAATGTAAAGGCGGTTTCCAGGAAACGGTCGGCTGTTCCGGGCCTTCTCATATGGCTGTTGGCAAGAATTTCCTTGCTTATCTCATTAAAATAGTTGTGAATTCTTTCATCATCATACAATCCGAACTCTCTGATGATTTCCCTGTCAACATCTGTTCCAATCTGGACTTCCTGATCCCAGGAATAAGCATAGGCCCTTTTTTGGCCTGTAATCGGGCTTTCCTGAACTACACAGGATGGAACAAAAATGGATAAAAAAACAACGGGAAGAAAAAATTTGAATAACCTGTTCATTACAGTGACGTTTGAAGTTGATAAAAGAAAAAATGCTATATCATTATAAAGCTTATGGAATATTACATTGGTTCATAATCAATAGAATCTTTTTTGCTTATAATCAGCGTAGTGTAAAATTATTGATTCTATACGAACCTTTAAACTTGAATCCTGAACGAAAGGTAAGGTTTCAAAGTGTTTATTACGATAATGAACACCTAATAAACACAAGATCAATCCCAACCATGTTTTCGATCACTTCATCTGAAAAATCAGGATACCGGCAGCCAGGATCATAACCTTCATTGTTTCGGCCAATCTTACTCCACTATATTCACTTCCGGCTCAAGGCCTATTCCAAAATTTTTACGTACAGATTTTTGAATCCTCACGGCATGCCTGTAAACCTCATCACCTGTAGCTCCCCCGTGGTTTACGATTACCAGTGCCTGATTATCGTAAGTGCCAACATTGCCAACCCTCCTGCCCTTCCATCCAGCTTTTTCGATCAGCCATCCTGCAGGGATTTTAACCTGCCCATGATCTAATGGATAAGCTGGCATGTCTGGATATTTTTCTTTTAATAGTTGAAATGCTGACTGGTTGATCACCGGATTTTTAAAAAAACTGCCCGCATTCCCTATCATTGCCGGATCGGGAAGTTTTGACTGCCTGATCGCTATCACTGCACCAAATACCTGCCTGATAGAGGGATTGATAATGTTTCTCTCATCAAGGTACGATTTCAGAGCCTGATACGAGATGTTAGGAACATGATTCTTTTTTTGAAGCCGAAGTGTTACAGTTGTGATGATCACTTTCCCTTTCAATTTTCTTTTAAAAATGCTGTCGCGATAACCGAATTCACAATTTTCACTTTCGAAGGATTTTACCAAATAATCCTGCAGATCAAAGTATTCAAGTGATTCAAAAACCTGCTCAAGTTCCACCCCGTATGCACCGATATTTTGAATCGGTGCCGCGCCAACGGTTCCGGGTATCAAAGCAAGGTTTTCGATCCCACCGTAATGCCTGTCAACTGCCCAAGAAACAAGATTGTGCCAATTTTCTCCGGCTCCTGATTCGATCCAGACATGATTATCATCTTCTTCTTGTACACGTATTCCGGAAATAGATATTTTGAGAACAGGCCTTGTCAGAGCTTTCCTGAATAAAATGTTGCTGCCGCCACCCAGAATAAACGGTTTTTCTTTTTCAAAAAAATTTTCTCGTGATAGTTTGAAAAGGTCATCTACTGAAAAAACTTCAATGAGCCGGGGGGCAATCACAGGCAAACCCAGAGTATTGAAATGGGTCAGATCTGCATTTATTGTACTCTTGATTGTCATTGAACTTTTGGTTCTGTAAGCAATTTAACACGGAGTTTCTTTACTCGGTTATTTTTTACTGAGTGAACAGTAAGCTCCAGATTTTTATAAGTTACACGTTCTCCGATATTAGGAATCCGTTCAGTTAAATGATAAATAAGGCCGCCAAGAGTTTCAAATTCATCATCATCGGCAGAGATCTCGGTGCCCAGAATTTCATCGAGGTCATCGAGGTCAATTTTTGCATCAAAGATATAGATACCATTTTTGAATTTTGTGTAAAGTTTTTCCTCTTCGTCATCGTATTCGTCGCCGATATCGCCCACAATTTCTTCGAGAATGTCATCCAGTGTTACTATTCCTTCGGTGCCTCCATATTCATCCACCACAATAGCGATATGCGTCTTTTCGTGCTGAAAATCACGAAGCAGGTCGTCGAGCTTCTTTGTGGAGGGTATAAAGAGTGCTTTACGCGCCACAGTTTTCCAATTTATCACACTATCTTCCATCTCAGTATTGATATATGGCAGAACATCTTTCGAATATATCACGCCAATGATGTTATCCAGGTCATTTTCATAAAGTGGCATTCTGGATAATCCTTTTTCCCTGATAAGTTCAATTACTTCGGGTAATGTAGACTGTACCGGAACAGCAATAATATTCACACGGGAAGTCATGATTTCACGCACTGTGATATTGCCGAATTCGATCACATTCTCGATAATTTCACGCTCATCCCCTTTAATTGAACCTTCTTTTTCACTCATTTCCGCCATGGTTCTCAGATCCTGGGCAGTCATTCTGTTATCGGGTTTTGGGAGATTTTTTTCAAGTGTCATGGTACTGTTTGCAATCAGTTTTGAGACAGGTGAAAGAAGAATAAAGTTCACATAGATAAAGCTGCTCATTCTTCTCGATACTTTCAGCGGGTTATTGATTGCAATAATTTTTGGTGTGATCTCACTCAAAATCAGAATCATAAAAGTTAGCACAATAATTTCGATGGTATAAACCAATGCAAGCGACAGGCCATAGTGATAAGCAATTTTTCCGGCAATGACTGCGGCAAGCACCGAGCTCACAATATTTGCAAATGTATTGCCAATAAGAATCGTGGCAAGAAGCCTTCTTGGCTTATTGAGCATAGTGAAAATTCGCAGGTCTTTTTTTGCGAATTCACCTTCATTCTTCAATTGGTCGAGCTGATGAACCAGTGAGAAAAAAGCCACTTCTGATCCAGAATACAGTGCGCTTATGAAGAGTCCAATGAACATAATTATGAGTTCAATAGATATCTCGCCGAAATGAAGGGTATCGGTTTCTCCTGATATGAAGAATAGAAAGGCTGGAATCAGAGCAACAGGGCTACCCGGAGGTTCGTCTATTGTTTCCAAAGATCAAGTTATTGGTTAAAATATCATGTAAAATATGACAAAAAAAAGGTGACGATCAAACTATAACCATCACCTTTAAAGTTAAGAAAACTTCTATTCTTCTTAGAATGGCAAATCATCGTCCATATCATCAAACTGATCGTCTATTTCGACAGCTGCTTTGGATTTATTGTTTTTTGCAGGGGCACTACTGCCGCCGCCGGAACCTCCGCGTGAATCGAGCATTTGCATATTCAGAGCCTTGATTTCTGTTGTGTATCGCTTTTGGCCTTCTTTATCTTCCCATTCCCTGGTTTGGATCGGGCCTTCAAAATATACAAGCGAGCCTTTTTTCAGGTATTCCTGGCAGATCTCTGCAAGCCTGCCCCATGTAACAACCCTGTGCCATTCCGTGTTTTCCTGTAATTCACCGTTTCTGTCTTTATACTTTTCGGTGGTAGCCACATTCATAGTAGCAAAGGCTGTATTCGACTGTGTATAACGTACCTCGGGGTCCTGTCCTAATCTCCCGATTATCATTGCTTTGTTAAGTGAACTCATAGTTATTTTCCTCAAGTTTTGTCGTTAGTGTTCTACCTATAAGAACCGAAAAATCCGATTTCCTTACAGAATTTTTTTTATCTCAGTGCATTTTCCAGTTCAAGTGATGCTTCACTGCCTTCATCACGATACTTCACAATAAGCGGGCAATACATACTTAAACCCATTTTAGATGCCCACTCACTGCCAGCGGGGCGTGTTCCCGGTACAACCACTGCACCTTCCGGTATGGCAGTGCCCTTGCCTAAAATGATATTATTCACACAATCATAAACCGGCACCGATTTTGATAACGTAACTCCCGGTGCAATTACTGCACGCCTTTTAATCAATATTCCTTCAACAATAACAGCCCCGGCACCCACAAAACAGTCGTCTTCAATTACAACCGGGCTCAATCCTACAGGTTCGAGCACCCCACCGATCTGCACTCCGGCCGACAGATGTACGTTTTTTCCGATCTGGGCACAAGAACCAACAAGGGCATGGCTATCGATCATACTGCCTTCATCTATGTAAGCTCCAATATTCACATAGGCCGGAGGCATAATGATTACCCCTTTAGCTACAAATGCCCCTCTTCTCACCGAGCTTCCGCCCGGCACCATTCTTACACCATCAGAAACAGAAAACATTCGGGGAGGAATGTTATTTTTATCTACAAAACCTTCATAGATACCACCATATTCAGCGTTTTTTCCTTCCCTGAATGCAGCCAGAATGGCTTCTTTAACCTCAATATTGGCTTTCCATGTATCACCCGAAGGTTCAGCAGCTCTGATTTTTCCTGTTTCAAGTTCGTCAAGAATAACTTTCCAGTCCATAAAAATGATTTACCTGTTTTTTTGGTACCAATTATTAATATGTTCATCGATTGCAATCAATGCATCAGCTGAAGGCAGCTCCTTGTGAGTAAGCGGCGGCCTCAAAACAGATGAGGAGATCCATCCTTTTTCTTTTAGCAGCCTTTTAACTGGAATCGGGTTTGATGCACTGAACATCGCCTTTACAGCAGTATGCCAAAGCGGAAATAATGTCTCCGTATCGCCTTTAAGGCATTTCTCAGTATATAAGCCGACTTCTGACGGCCATATGTTCGAGCATACGGAAACCAGGCCTTTACAACCTGCTGCTGAAAAAAAAGGCAGAAGAGCGTCATCGCCGCTATAGAGCGGAATCTCAGGAACAGCTTCACGAAATTCCTGAAAATCGTGAAGGCTGCCGCTGGCTTCCTTCATCGCCCACAAGTTCGTATGGCCATTCAGGGTTGTCATGACTCCGGGAAATAGTTTTACTCCGGTACGTGATGGTATATTATAAATCATGCAAGGCTTTTTTGCTTCATCAAGCAACACGTTGAACCATTCGGTTTGCCCGATTATACCAGGTTTTGAGTAAAGTGGAACAACCAGTAAGAAAGCGTCTGTTTTATTATTACAGTATGAAATCCATTCCTTTTGTTTGGCAAGATCAAACCCGCCTACACCGGCCATTACCGGAACTTTGAGGCCAAGCCCGCAAACAAAATCAACAACATCTTTTTTTTCCGAATCAGACAAGGCAAGGCCTTCACCGGTACTGCCAAGGATCAGAATTCCATTGCCTGCTGCCTCCTGCTTTCGTGCAATTTTTCCAAGGTCATCATAATGAACAGATCCATCTGCTTTCATTGGAGTTACAAGAGCTGTCCATAAAGTTATATTGTTCATGTGAGTTGTTTAAAGGCCTGATCAAAAATATCCTGAAATTGATATACACCCGGATCAATGTAAGGGTTTGCAAGCAGGTAATTCGCAGCCCAAATGGCACCATGGGCAAATATATTGCGAGTGTGAGCTTCATGTTTCAGGTAGATTGACTCGCCAGGCGTTTTAATGTGCAGATTGTGTATTCCAATAACATCACCCTGTCTGTCGGATGAGATGGATGCCTCCTGCCCGAGCCAGTCTCGCCAGGAGAGTGCTGTTCCACTTGGTGAATCCTGTTTTTGAATATGATGCACCTCATGAATGTGAAATTCAGGGTTAGCCAGCAACACAGACCCCTTTCCAAGTATATGAATGGCTTTTCTTACAAGGTTCATGCTCAGGCTGAAATTTGAACCGATAATCCAGCGGGCTCCTGCTTTTTTAACCCGTTCCGGCAGTTCAGCGGGCCATACAAAGCCGGTTGTGCCCCATATGGAAGGGATGCCGGCTTCCAATACGATTTCAATAACCTCAGATGCTGCACTTCCAGGAACAAATATAATTGCAATATCGGTTTGTTTCAGTTTATCGGCAGTTGGCCTGTTAAATTCATCAAACGGCACTGCATTCTCTCCCAGTTCATGGAGAATTGTACCGCCGGTTTTTCCTGTTCCAATTACAGAATAAGTAAACTTTTTTTGATGTTTTGTCATAACACTGATATAAATTTTTTGTGTAAAACTCTTACCACCTCTTCTGCCTCACCTTCTCCTACAAGAAAACAGAGATTGTGTGAGCTTGCCCCGTGGCAAATCATCCTGATGTTTACATTTTCCAGGGCACCAAATACAGGGCCGCTTAATCCTGCAGTAGTATCAAGGTTATTTCCAATAAGCGCAATTAACGACAAATTTCCTTCAAGATTTACTTCACAAAAAGAGCGAAGTTCACCGAGAACCTTCTCTGTCAATTTTTGATTGCCCGGCGCATTGAGATCGGAATCGAGTGTTAACGCTACACTAACCTCGCTTGTGGTAACAAGATCAACACTGATTTTATGATTTGCCAGCACCTGAAAAAATTTCGCGAGAAAACCATGGCGGTGAAGCATATCAAGGCTATGTACAGTTAACAAGGTCTGGCTCCGGCGCAGGCTTATAGCCCTGATAACAGGTTTCTGCCGGGTTTCTTTTACAATCCATGTACCCGGTTTTTCAGGATGAATGCTCGATCCTACATAGACTTTGATATTCTTGCGGATAGCAGGCACCATTGTGGCAGGATGCAATACTTTAGCGCCAAAAACAGATAACTCGGCCGCCTCATCAAAACTGATTTCCGTAATTGGCCTCGCATCGCCAACAACTCTCGGGTCGGTAGTGTAGATGGCTGTGACATCGGTCCATATTTCCAGTACATCTGCATTGATTGCTTCCGCAAAAAGTGCAGCCGAATAATCACTCCCATCTCTGCCCAATGTAGTAGTAACTCCGTTTTTGTCTGATCCGATAAACCCCTGAGTAACCACACGCTTATCGGGGATCAACGGCTCAAGCAGAGCAGCACACTTAACCGAAATAATTTCAATTCCGGGTTCCGCACTCCCAAAATTATTATCGGTTATTATGATTTCCCTTGCATCAAGAAGATGTATATTTTCGCCGGTAATCTCCCCGAGAATTGAACAGAAAATCAGTGATGACAACCTTTCTCCGAATGAGAGAATCTCATCCCTGAGCATCATTGTCATAATCTGTTTCCTTGATGCAATTTCTTCGAGCTCATCGCACAGTTTTTCAATTTCGCCAGTAACGGTACCGGGATCGATCAGCTCACGACATATCGACAGGTGCTTATCGCGCACCTGCTTTGCAATTGATTTTCTTTTTTCCGTTGTAATATCGGTGGCAAATTCAGAAAGCAGGTTTGTGGTACCCGAAGTTGCGCTCACTACAATAATTTTCTTATCGGGATCACCCTTCACAATATTGGCACATCTTCTCATGGCCGAAGCATCGGCCATACTTGTGCCGCCAAACTTGGCAACTTTTAATAAATCCGGCATAGTTTAATTCTTATAAAAATTACAGCACAGAAAAATAGGGAAATTCTTTACGTAATTCATTGTTAACATTGTTAGCCATAATTATTTAACAAGTTCCAAAGAAAATCTCCTTATTGCACATCGCTTCTTTGTTTGTTTGGAAGCGGAATAAAGGATGTGGGATGATACAGATGGTTGTTAGTTGATAGCTGAGAGCTGATAGCTATCCACATGTACCTATGGTAAAACGTTTAAAATATATGATGAATTACCCAAAAGGGATCTCGCTTCGCAGGGCTCATTTTTTGTACACGAAGTGCTCATCTTTTCCTCGCACAGCGAAAAAATGAGCCTTGAGAGGATGCGAAATCATCAGTACTGAAACCTCAGAAATAAAGATTTTTTAAAATTCTAATCGTTTTGGACAGCTCTTTTATAGAATTATTTAAAACATTTTGTATTTTGAGCTTCTGTTTTCAATAAGAAAGTTAAAAATTTAGATTTTTGGTGACTCTTCATGCCAAGCGGAAAAAAAAGGAAAAGAGCAAAAATAGCTAAGCACAAGCGGAAAAAGCGTCTGCGAAAAAACAGGCACAAGAAGAAGAAGTAGTGAATTTCCGGCTTACAATTTTAAGGGGCACGTTAATGTGCCCTTTTTTATTTCTTCAAGCCGCAGGAATCACAACGCTATCGTCTGCTATTTTAATGATCCTGTTTGCCTTATAGAGTAAATGTGTAAGCTTTCGGGCTACATAATCGTGTACCTCATTGAGGCTTTCCAGATTTCCGATATTGAACTGGAAATAAGAGAGCAGGTTAATAGCTGTAAGATATTTTCCATATTCATCACCGTCAATTTCAATATGCCAGCGTGTTATGATATCATCAGATAAAAGCAGCTCATTTACTCTTTTACTCGCTCTTTCCATCCACTCGCTCGCCATTTGAATTCGATAATTATCGTCATGATCTCCCGGCTGAGGCTGGCATCGCTCAACATCAAAATGCCATACAAGCTCGATATCAATTGCAAGGTTTACATTTGCTTCGGTAAGATTTTTATTTTTAAGCATTGGATGGCCATCTGTACCACTTAACTTTGTTGCAAGTGCGGCTTCACGAAAACTATCCCAATCAAAATTAATGGAGAGGTGAGTTAAATGATTCGTAGAATCTTTGAGGTCAATAACTATTTCAAGGCCTGCTGCAAATATTTTTGACTCTTCCCATGTTTTAAATTTTATGACGTTAATATTTCTCTTATGCAATGAACTGTTAATTTTATTTACAACAGATTGGAAAATCGGATATGGCATGTCATTTTTAATTTATACAGGTTATCATTTAAATCTGCCAAATGAATAATTATTACGTTCTCTATCACTTATCAAAAAAACTTATTGCGACCTGTATAGGGTTATCATTCAAATTCAGTATATCTCCCCACAAGAATGTATGGGAAGCGTATATCGGAGACGAAAATAAAACTTACCGCCTCGTTTTTTCAGCAAACAGTTCGGAAACTGCACTGTTTCTTGATCATTTCCGTGAACCCAGGACTGTTAATATTACCACATTTTTTAATAAGCTAAAAAACAGGAATATAACCGACATTGAACTTGCCGGTAATGACCGCTTAATTACCATCACCTTCTCAGGGGGTTATACATTACTATTTCAGGTTTTCGGAAATAAACCGAACGTTTTTTTAGTCCGGGATAACCTCATTATTGAATCATTCAAATCTCCCGATGAGGTTACCGGAACAATTCCACCAAAACCACGGCCTGAGAGTAAAGAACAAAATACATGGAAGTTGTCACTTAGTCCAAAAGACCAGATTCTGAATATTGATCCTAAATTTCCAAGACATCTTATTCCAAAGATAATTGAATTTCAGGGGCTTGACAAAAGAGAACCATGGGAAATCCAGAGAATTATTCAGCTGGCTGTAGATGCCATGCTGAAACCATTGCACTACAGGGTGCTGCACGATGGCAATTTATGTTTGTTGCCGGAAGACATCCTGCCTGAGGATAATCTTGAAGTCTTTGATGAAATCAATGCGGCTGTGCGTTTTGTGTACTATAAAACATCTGGAGAAAGGCGGCTTTCTGCGAAGATCCAATCCATTAAACCCAAAATTGAATCGCGTATCCAAAAACTTGTATCAGCAAAAAATCAGCTTAAACAAGCTGATAAAGGATTGGAGCGGGCTGAAGTTTATGAACAATACGGACATATACTAATGGCTCATGCCCATGTTCCAATTTCAGGAGATAAGACTGTGCTTGAACTGCCGGATTTTTACAATGAAAATAAATCGATTAAAATACCTGTAGACAACCGCTTGTCAATTGCTGAAAATGCTCAAAAATTTTATGAAAAGTCATCAAAGTCGTTAAGGAATGTTGAAGAATCCCGTAAAAGAATGGAGGAAACTGAAAATCATTTAAATGAATTGAATGAAATTTACCACACTCTCGTGAGCATTAACAAAGTATATGAGTTTAATAACTGGCTTAAAGAAAATAAAAGTAAACTTTTAGGCCTTGGTGTACTTTCTGATAAAAAAAATGACCAAAAAGCACCTTATCGTAAAATTCAATTGGATGGCTATGAAGTATGGCTCGGGAGAAACGCAAAAAGCAACGACAAGCTTACTACTGATGCACACAAGGAAGATGTTTGGATGCACGCCCGCGGAGTAAGCGGATCGCATCTTGTGATCCGCATGAATAATCAGAAAAATTTGCCTCCAAAAAGCGTACTTTTAAAAGCTGCCTCCCTGGCTGCCTGGAATTCAAAAGCCAGGGGAGCCGGGCTTGTTCCTGTAATCATCACAAAAAGGAAGTATGTAACAAAACCTAAAGGCGCACCACCCGGTACTGTGCGTGTGCAGCAGGAAAAAGTAGAAATGGTAGAACCGGTTAAATACCAAGGCTGATTGGTTAAAATGCAATCTGAAAGAATATCACTAATCATATGCGGCATGATGGGTTCCGGCAAAACTACTACCGGAAAAATTCTGGCTGATGAATTAAATTTGCCGTTTTATGATCTTGATCAGCTTATTGAACACGAAACCGGAATTCCAATCCCCGATATTTTTTTAAATCACGGTGAAGATGAGTTCCGCCGTATTGAAAAAGAGTTACTTATGGCCAGGTCACAAAACATGAATGGCGTACTGGCACTTGGCGGAGGCGCCTTGCAGCATCAACACATTTTAGACCATTTAAAATTAGCCGGATGGTTAATTTATCTCAAGGCGCCTGCTGAAGTGCTCTATCAGCGTTTAAAAAAATCTGAAGGAAGGCCAATGCTTGCAGGCCAATACAATGAAGAGCTCTTTCACAGAATTGACAAATTATTAAAAATACGGGAACCATTATACAATCAAGCACATATTACAATTCATACAGAAGGGCTGCAGCCAAAGCAGGTCGCAAAAAAAATCATACAAAAACTCAATAACTACGATGCATTCCCACGAAGTTAATACCCAGAGCCAATCTTATCACGCCATAGTTGGATTCGATATCTTAAAAGAGTCTCTTTACAAGTTCATATCAGGCACTAAGCACGACAAGCTTTTTTTACTTGTTGATGAAAATGTATTTCAACATCATGGTGATAACCTGATACAAACTTTGCAAAATTTCTCAGATCATGTGCTCCACCTGATTATCCCTGAAGGTGAATCAAGTAAATCTGTGAAATTTTGGGAAAAAGCCGTCAGCTTTCTGCTCTCAAACGGAGTGCGCAGAAATACTCCTCTGTTTGTGGCTGGAGGCGGAGTAACCGGAGATCTCGGCGGTTTTGTTGCTGCATCGGTTCTGAGAGGTATTCCGCTTATACACATTCCTACTACATTGCTCGCAATGGTAGACAGTTCTATCGGAGGCAAAACAGGAATTAATCACCAAACGGGGAAAAACCTGATCGGAGCATTTTATCAGCCCAGAGCGGTAATAGCTGACACACGCTTTCTTATATCACTACCGCAACGTGAATGGGTGAATGGTCTCAGTGAAATATTAAAATATGGGGCAATTCGTGATGCTGAAATTTTTGATAATGCTGCTGTTTTCTTTTCAAAAGATTATCACTCTTTAGACCAGGAGAAACTTATTACACTCATCCATAAATGTATAAAAATAAAGGCTGAGATTGTTGCACAGGATGAGTTTGAAAGTGGCGTGCGTGCATTTTTAAATTTTGGACACACTTTTGCACATGCACTTGAAAAAGCTTGTGATTTCAATACCATAAGCCATGGTGAGGCCGTTTACCTCGGGATGCTTGCCGCACTGAAATTGTCTGATTTATGCGGTTATTCTATAACGGGACAATACATTGAACCGTACAAACCTCTGTACCAATTTCGCGTAAAACCCGGAGAAGTTTTATCTGAAGATATTTATTCCTACATGTTTCAGGATAAAAAAAGAACTGATGAGCATCTGAAATTCGTTCTATTAGAAGATTGGCAATCTCCGGTTGTTAAAACAGTTATTAATAAAGAGCATATAAAAGAAGCAATCGATCTGATGATCATTCAATTGAATTAACCATAATCCTGATTACATTTATTTCCCTGATTCTGCGAATTATCCATATCATCTGGAAGTTCTTTTGGCGAACAGTTTTTGTTCTGACAGGAATTATTTTATCCCTGCTGGCCATCGCGATATTTGTTATTCAACTGCCATCAGGAAAAAACTTCATAAAGCAAGAGGTTACTGCAGCCTTTAATAATGAGTTCGAAGGAACTCTGGCAGTGGAACAAATTGGTGGATTCCTGCCATTCAACGCAAGCGTTATTGGCGGCAAAATATACTCTCCGTCCGATAGTCTTAATCCGGTGCTTTCTTTTGCCAAAGCAGAAGCAAGTATTAGCTGGTGGGAACTGCTTCAGCAAAACCTTGTCATCTCCTCTTTCAATCTTGTATCACCATCCCTGATACTGCACCAGGATGAAGACGGACTTGGCATAATAAGCGCATTCCGTCCTGTAATGGAACGTGAGCAAATGAAACCTGAAGATCAAAGCCCAATGTTTTTTAACAGGTTCAGCATTTTTGCCCCTCGTCTTGGTGTGGAAGACGGAAAAGTCAGAATCGATGAAACAGTAAGCCTTCCTCCGCAACTCGGCCTTCCGGTGCCTCTTATTGTAGAAAATCTGAGCTTCCACATATTTCTTGAGCTATCTGAAAGGCTTCTCTTTTTTGACCTGCCTGATTTTATTGCCGAGATCCCCGGCAGCCCATACGATTTTGTACAACTCAGTGGCCAATTTTACAATGATTCTGAATATTTCGAGTTAAACAGGTTTCGAATAGCTACCCGAAGCGGCCATGCAGATTTTTCTTTTGAGGCACACCCTGTAAATATCTTTGAAAAAAATATTGAACAACAATTCCTCAATTCCGAATTCAAACTCGACATTACCGAAAGTTCGTTTAACCCTGAACTGATAAGCCAGTTTGTACCCGGATATCCGGAATTCGATGATGACCTTGAAATCGAATTATTATCAGAAGGCACGTTTGGCCGGTTTTATATTGATAAGTTACAGGCAAATGTCGGGCCTTCATCTGTTTTAATCTCTGCGGATGCACAAAATATACTGGATGACCAGTTTTCATATAATGCCCGCCTGGAAAATGTAGTGATTCACCCTGAAATGCTGGAATGGCTTTCTGATACATATTTTGATGGTAAAACCAATATGAACCGGTATCAGCTTAGCACAATCAGAGGTGAATTATCCGGCAGCAGGCAGGAATTACAGACCGAGTTTGCAGCCGAAACGCAAGCAGGATCTTTCAGGCTCGATGGCAATCTCGGCTTTGAAGATATATTGATGTATAATCTCAGTTTTGAAGTAGATTCCCTGGATATCACCCCATTTCTTGCCGATACAATTAACCCCAGTATTATTTTTGGAAAAATTACCCTTAATGGAAGCGGAATATCTGATGATGCACAATTTGTCAGCAGAGTGGATTTGAGCAGCAGCCAGCTTCTGGGGCATCAAGCCGACACATTTACGGCAGATTTTACTTTTGGGGCAAATCAACTCTCGTATGATATCAGAGGAGCCAGTGACGAGCTCCTTGTATTGGCAAACGGGCTTTACGGCCGGCATGCCAACAGACAGGCATTTGTAGCTGAAGGTACCGTACAAAACTTTAACCTGACAAATTTCTACAGCGATTTTCATGCAGACTCAACCAATTTCAACAGCACCTTTTCTGCGAATGTTGAATGGAGTACTGTAGATGACCTCACTGGCAGAATCAGTTTTGAGGTAGACGAGTCCACAATTAATGCAGATACACTCAGGCCTCATCAGTTTTACTCCGATATCAGTACCATCCAGGACGAGGTGCGCAGAATTCGATTTACAAGTTCTTTTTTCGATGGCGAAATATCGGGATCACTTCAGCAAAATTTGATTCTCGACCTTGCCAGACACTGGTCGGTTTATCTGCGTGAAAGAATTGCCGAGGAGTTTATATTTAACGAAGATTTTGCTGATGGTGTGTCACCATTCTCGCAAGAAGGCAATTGGGATGAATCGCTGGCTGCCGATTTACAGGTCGAAATGACGGTAAAAGATCTTTCACTTCTCAGAAAATACCTGCCTCAGCTGCCTAACCTTGAAAGTACCGCAAGGTTCAATACATCCGTGAATGCCACCAAAGAGAGGCTTCTGATTACCGGCAGCCTCGCAGACCCATACTTTACATATGGCGACTTTTCTGCAGAAAATTTCAATGCGGCTTTTACCGGAAGTTTTCGCCACAGCAGCGATCTGAAAACTTCAAATACTGTTGACTTACAGCTTAGCAGCGCCCAAACAAAATTAAATGCCACAGAATTAAAAGAAAGTTACCTGAGTTTAACGATGCGTGATGACTCACTCAGCATCCGTAACCGTTTTGAAAGGCTTCACGATGACCTTGCCCTTGAATCCCGGCTTACAGGTTTTTTACGGCCTGGCCGTTTAGATGTATTTGTAAATCAGCTCAGAATGGGTACAACAACCTACAATTGGGTATCACAAGGTACACCACGATTATCCTATACCGATCGAAAGGCTCTTGAAATTGAGGAATTGATTTTGACCAGTGATTATGACTTTATTGAAATAAACGGCACATATAGTACAGATACCGATGATTCGGTTCAGTACTCAGTACAAAATCTGGATCTTTCAAGGATATCATCACTCATTGGCGGAAGAATTGAGTTTTCAGGTTTAATGAATGGAAACTTCATAACCCAGACCCTCACTCAGATCCCATCCATTGAGGGTGACATCAGCATCGAAGAAGGTAGAATTCTTGGCCGCATTATCGGTGATGTATCACTGAACAGCCGCTTCAATCCCGAATTCAATCACTTCGATACTGATATTCATGTGTATACAAACCCTGATAAATATCCACAGTATTATCAGCGAAATGACGGCATAGGCCAGGATTTGAGGCTTTCAGGCTTCTTTAAGCTTCCCGATGAAAATACAGGGCCTGATGACGACCTTTTCTATTTTGATGCTGATTTACGGCAGGTAGATATGTGGATTGTCACATTTATCATCCCGAATATCATGGAAGAAACAGAAGGCCGGTCAACAGGCCATGGGTTTGTCCGTGCTAACCGGGAAGGCATCGATTTTAATGCCACTTTCGAAATTGATGATGTTTATGCACGGCCTGCATTTACCAATGTAGGTTACAGAATGACCGGAGAACTCGATTTTAATATGGCCGATGGACTCATTTTCAGAGATATCCGTGTAAACGACAACCGCTCGGGCACCGGTATGCTATATGGCCAGATAGATCTCAATCAATTTTCTGCATCACCGGTATTAAACCTCACACTGGATCTGAATAACCTTCATTTTATGAATAATTCGTATGATCCTGACATTCCTTTTTATGGCAGTATATTCGGCACTGGCCAGGCGCAAATCGTAGGCCCAAGTTTTTCACCACTTTTACGTACAACCCGCCCTCTTGTAATATCACCAAATTCCAGAATTTCTATACCGCTTGAACCAGAAATTGAATTTGAGCAGGACAGAAGGTTTATTCAATTTGTGGAGTCATTCGACATACCATTCTGGGAACGCCAGTTTTTGCCAGGTGAACGTGTAGATGATGAAGACGTCGAGAGTCCGGAACTTACTTTCCTTGAGCTATTCACTATGGATTTGATGTTTCAGGCAAACGATCCTTTAAATGTACGTTTGATTTTCGACCCCGTTACCAACGACATACTGAGCGCGAATGGAACCGGCCAGATTCGCATACTTTTGGAAGACCAGGATGTTAGTATGTTTGGAAGGTTTAATATTACAGGAGGGGAATATCAGTTTGTAAGTGGCGATGTTTTTACAAGAAGATTTACACTTCAGGAAGGAGGAAATATCAGCTGGTCGGGCGACCTGATCGATGCTGCACTTAACGTTACTGCTGTTTATCGGGCAAGGCCAAATATATCCACGCTGTTATCAGGTACAGGCGCCGGTGCGGCAGTAGACCCGGGGCAGCGTATTCCGATTGAACTTGTACTGCAAATCGGAGGAACCATTACATCTGTGGAAAACGATTTCTTCTTTCGCATTCCAACAGGTATCGAAGGTACAGCCGACCCAACCATTGCCACTCAAATCAACAATCTCAATCAAAACGAAGATGAAAAGCTGATACAGGCTACAAGCATACTCCTCAGCGGCAATTTCATTCCATCATCACAGGCTCAGGGACTCGGTATCGCCGAGGGCTTCTCTGGCACTGCTGCAGTGGTAAATCCGCTGATTACAAGCCAGGTTATCAATCCGTTACTATCCAATCAGATAAATTCACTTTTAAGAAGTGATATCACGTTCGATATTGATTTCAACCTCACTGCTTTTAATGAAGTTGATCTTGGTGTGGCGCTGCGTTTATTTGATGACCGTGTGATTTTGCGGCGCGAAGGCCAGATTACCGGTGAACAAAGCGATATCGGTGACCTCGGGGCTACATACCGGATAAACAGAATATTCTCGGTTACTGCTTTTCACCGGCAGGACCCCACACTTACCTATACAAGTGGAGTAGAATCGAGACAGGCTCAGGAAATGAACGGAATAGGCCTTGAGGCCCAGGTACAATTTAACTCCTGGCAAAATCTTCGGGCACGTATTTCCGGTGCTTTTCGTTCATTATTTGGAATTAAAGAAAAAGACCAGGATGAAAACCTGGCAGCAGTCAATGAGCACATGAATCAAGAAACTGAATGAATAAAAAAAAATTAAGCTCTTTAGAAAAAAGCATCATAGATATCCTGAAGTCCTATCCGGATGCGTCGATACCCATACCATTACTTGTGGATGCATTAGGTTTGCCCAAAAAGAAAGGGCCTCAGAAAATTAAACACTCGGTAAACCGACTGAAACTCCTCGGCCACATTATGGTTTCGAGGGGAAATCTGGTTCGCCTCAACGAACCCGTTATTCGTGACGCCAGTATTGTTGAGGGAAAACTGGATGTAACCAGCCGGGGGGACGGTTATGTAATTGTAGAAGGACGTGATCAGGATATCAAAATATCAAACAGATATTTAGGCACAGCACTTAATGGCGATAGTGTGAGAGCCCGAATAATCGGCTATCACAAAAAAAGCAATAAACCGCTTGGTAAAATTGAAGAAGTAGTTTCACGTGCCAGTACACTGTTTGTAGGTGAACTTGAAGAAATTGCCAAAAACACATACCTGATTCGGGCCGACCGTCAATCCTCACGAGCTGACTTTTTTGTAGACCCGGATGACCTGAATGGAGCCAAACCCGGCCAAAAAGTAACATTCCGCCTTGTTCAGTGGGATGATGAACGGGGTTATCCTCAGGGTAAAGTAGACCAGGTGCTTGGTGAAGCCGGTTCCAATGAAGCAAATATTCTGTCTATTCTTGCTGAAAAACAGTTTCGGGGTGAATTTCCGCATCAAGTGGAACAGTTTGCCGAAAATATCACATTCGATATCCCTCAACAGGAAATTCAGCGCAGGCGCGATATCCGCAATGAGGTAGTTCTCACAATAGATCCTGCCGATGCAAAAGATTTTGATGACGGACTGAGTATCGCCGTACTGGAAAACGGAAACTATTACCTTGGTGTACATATCGCCGACGTTACTCATTACATGCCCAGGAGTTCTGCTTTAGATGAAGAAGCGTACAGCAGGGGCACCAGTGTTTACCTGGTTGACAGGGTGATCCCCATGCTGCCTGAACGATTAAGCAACGGGGTTTGCAGCCTGCGTCCCCACGAAGACAAACTGGCATACAGCTGCTTCATGGAAATTGCCCCAAACGGCAAGCTGGTTGATTATTCTATTGAAGAAACAGTAATTCACTCCAAACAGCGTTTTGTTTACGAAGAGGTTCAGGAAATTCTGGATGGCAAAAACAGCCATCCATTTATAAATGAATTAAAAACCCTGGAGACGCTCGCAAAAATTCTGCTTGAAAAAAGATTTCGGGAAGGCTCAATAGATTTTGATACTCCCGAACCCAAATTTGTACTTGATGAAACAGGAAAACCACTGCATGTGATCCTCAAAGAACGAATATTTGCACACCGGCTCATTGAAGAATGCATGCTCATGGCAAATAAAACCGTTTCGTATCATATAAATACGCTGCGCAAAAAGGGACGCAAAAAAGAAAATAATGACCACCCGTTTCTGTACCGTGTTCATGATAAACCTGATCTCGAAAAACTGTATAACATCAGGGAAACGGTTAAACCACTTGGCATTAACTTTGATCCTGATGGATCCATCAACTCAAAAAAAATCAATGCATTATTAAAAAGCGTTGAAGGTACTTCACTTGAAAAGATTGTGAACGGCCTAACACTTCGCTCAATGGCAAAAGCCGAGTATTCACCAAAAAACATTGGCCATTTCGGTTTGAGTTTTTCAGACTATGCACACTTTACAAGCCCAATACGGCGTTATCCTGACGTAGTTGTACACAGGCTTCTTAAACGTTATAACTCCGGTGCTGCTGAATATACTTTTACAAAACTTGAGCAAATTGGCGAACATTGCAGCGAAAGAGAACGTTATGCAGTTGAAGCTGAAAGAGACTCTGTAAAATTGAAGCAGGTAGAGTTTCTTTCCGGGCGTCTGGGTGAAACTTTCCCCGGTGTTATAAGCGGCGTCACAGAGAACGGTATTTATATTCTTCTGGACGATATATATTGCGAAGGAATGATTCGCGTTAGTGAGCTAAAGGATGATTATTATGTTTATCATCCAAAAATGCACTGCCTCATCGGCAGGTCAAAAGGACGCAAGTACAGGCTTGGCGATTCCATCAATGCAAAAGTCATAAATACTGATTTAGAAAGAAGACAGATTGATCTTACAACTTCAGATTTTTAATAATTTCTCATATGCGGTTGCTTAATAAAACATTACTCATAACTATTCTTACCCTTTTTATCTCCACATCGGCCGTTCAGGAGGTTTTTGCCCAGTTTTTCTTTTTCGGAAAAAACCGTGTTCAGTACGAAAGGTTTGATTGGAGATACATCGAAACCGATCATTTCGATATCTACTACTATGATTCTAAAAACTATCATCTTGCTCAATTTACAGCCGAAACTGTGGAATCGTCACTCAAGCAGCTGGTAGAAGATCTGGGCTCTCCATTAACTGACAGGATCCCGGTAATTATTTATGATTCGCACAGTGATTTTTCACAAACTAACGTAGTTCGGCTTCCGGTGGATGCCCAGGGAATCGGTGGTGTTACGGATAAATTCAAAAACAGGATGACTCAGCCATTTATGGGAGATTATGCCGATTTCCGGCGCACCATACAACACGAGCTCCTGCATGCCTATATCAATGATGTGTACTATGGCGGCTCTATTCAATCCATCATGCAAAATAATATCCAGCTTGTATTTCCACTTTGGTTTGAAGAAGGCCTGGCTGAATATCTTGCACTTGGCTGGGATACCCAAACAGATATGTACATTCGCGATGCGATACTGAATAACTACCTTCCGCCTATACCTCAGCTCGGCGGCTTTTTTGCCTACCGAGGCGGACAGGCTTTCTGGTACTATATTGCAGAACAATATGGCCGCCCGAAAATTACCGAAATTATGCAGCGCATCCGTACTACCCGCAATATCCAGCAGGCACTGGTACAGTCGCTGGGCCTCCAGATTGATGAACTATCTGAACGATGGAAAGAATACTGGCAACAGCGTTATTTCCCTGAAGTAGCAGAAAGACAGTCGTTAAGCTCTGTGGCTACTCACATGAACAGGCATTCGCGTTCACGAACTTACGATACCAGCCCAACAATTTCTCCAAGGGGCGATCGTATTGCGATGATCTCAAACAGAAGAGGTGTGTTTGATGTAATTGTTCTGGATGCCAATACAGGCCAAAGGCTAAAAACGGTAATCAGCGGTGCCGACAATCCAATGTTCGAAGAACTGAACATCCTCAACCCAAATCTTTCATGGTCGCCGGATGGCACACAATTGGCACTATCAAGCAAGTCGCAGGGATCATACAACCTCGCTATTGTGGACTACGAAACGTTACGTTCAAATACAATCCGTTTCCCTGACCTTGATGCCATAAATTCCGTGGCATGGTCGCCGGACGGCCAAAAGATAGCATTTGATGGCAATATAGGCCCATATCAGGACATCTTTGTTTACAATCTCGAAACGGGTGATTTCATCAATCTTACTGGTGATGTGTTTACAGATAAAGAGCCGGCCTGGGGGCCAGATTCAGAAACGGTTTATTTTGTTTCGAACCGTGGCGAGCGCATTCAGCCCCATACTTATCTTGCCGGTTACTCTACCATGCAGCATAACTCATTCTATCAATCAGATCTGTACAGGATAAGAGTAGGAAGCAATCGTATCGAGCGTTTGACAAATACGCCTACCTGGTCGGAAACACAGCCAACCCTGACTGCAGATGGCAGGCTTCTGTTTGTATCTGATCAAAATGGAATTCCTAATATCTATGAGTACGATCTCGAAAGCCGTTCTGTTTATCCGATTACCGATTTACAATCGGGGGTAATGCAGATTTCTGTTTCCCGAGACGGAACCCGCCTTGCATTTAATGCACTGAACCGGGGTGCTCCAGACATCTTTCTGATGCGATCCCCTTTCAGTATGCGAAGAGATGCCCCGCTCACGCCAAACACATGGGCTCAAAAACGTGATTCCATGGAACCAGGCGATCTTGTTCCGGCAATACGATATGCACAACAGATGATTGCGGCAAGAGATCGTGGCAACGTGATTTCATCCAGGCTTCTCACCGCTCCGCAACCGGTTACAACAGTAGATGATGAACCTGAAGAAGTGGTAGAGGAAGAAACCGCAGAACAGGCCGATACTGCCAGAATCGACTTCAGGAATTATCAGTTTGCCGAAGCTGTAATCAGGGATACAACAATTACGTTACGGGATGATCCGAGAAACTTTGAACCTGAAGGCAACCTTACAGAAGAAGGATATTTCCAGCCCAGGAGATACAGGCTTCAGTTCTCACCTGACTTCACCTACGCTGCAGGCCAATTGAGTACCTATTACGGAACTTCTGCATTTGCATTTGTGACGCTTACAGACCTGTTTGGTGACCATCAGATTTCATTCGGTTCCAATCTTGTATTCGATCTGCGCAATAGCGATTATACATTCCAGTATGGTTATCTTCGTAACCGCACCAACTTTTTTGCTTCTTTTTTCCACCAATCCCGGAACTTTCAAACATTTTTTGGTGAGTTGCTGAGATTCAGGACTTTCGGTGGTACTGTAGACTTCCAGTATCCGCTAAACCGTTATCAGCGTTTTGATTATGGCATATCTGCAATCGGGATTGCACGGGATTTCAGTACCGTACAAGGCCTTGGCGGCAGAAATGTAAGTAATGAAAATGCCTGGTTTCTCTATCCTCAGATCACATATACCGGCGATTTCACAGTACCCGGTTTTATCACACCAAGGGGGGGCAACAGGTACTCCCTCAGGCTGGCAGCAACTCCACCTGTTGGGAGCGATTCCCCACAGTTTATCACTTTAATGGGTGACTACCGGCAATACCTCGATATAGGAGCCGGATACTCTCTGGCATTCCGTGGGTCAGGTGCCGTCTCTTATGGCCGCGATTCACAAACATTCTTTATGGGTGGTATGCTGGGGTGGATTAATCAGCGATGGTCGAATGCCGAAATACCGTTCGAACGCCTTGCCGATACATTTTTTACACTCCCGGCTACCCCGCTCAGAGGCCATGAATTCAATACCATTTACGGCGACAAATTCACGCTGATCAATGCAGAATTCAGGTTCCCGCTGTTTGCTGCCGTGTTGCCTGGCCCGCTCCCGATATTACCGCTCTGGAATATTACCGGTGTTGCATTCGTGGATGTTGGTTCGGCCTGGGGTTTTGACGTTCCGTTCTCGAGATTCAATGATATGCAGGGGAATCCCATTGTATATTTTGAAAACCCGGCGAGGTTTCAAGGCAGAATAGGTACCAAAAAAGAAGCCTTTATCAATCCACAGACCGGATTACTCAGGGAAGGCGCTCCTCAACAGGGTGATATCCAAACAGTATACGTAGACGGAGATATTTTGATCGGTGCAGGCTTTGGATTACGAACCATTCTCCTCGGGCTTCCATTTCGATATGATGTAGGGTGGCCATATGGCAGGGATGGATTCAGCAGCAGACCGATTCATTACTTCTCAATTGGGATAGATTTTTAAGTAGATGAGACTATAGACTATAGACAATGGACAA
>PWLN01000014.1 GCA_003559375.1 Balneolaceae bacterium
GTGCCGGTGCACTCGGTGACCATGGAACGCCTCGGCGGCGAGGTGCATCTGCTCGAGGAGGGGGCGCACGGCCCGCCGGTGTGGTTCGTCCACGGCCTCGACGGCTCGGCCGAGAGCTGGCTCGACGTCGCGCGGCCGCTGGCAGCCGACCACCGGGTGACCGCGCTCGACCTCCCGGGCTTCGGGCGCAGCCCGGTCGGGCGGCGCCGACGGTCGCTGACCGCCCACGCGGATCTCGTCGCCGAGGTCATCCGTCGACGGCTCGATGACGGCGTGGTGCTGGTCGGCAACTCGATGGGGGCGGTGGTGGCGATGCTCACCGCGGCCCGCCACCCCTGGGCGGTCGAGGCGCTGGTGCTGCTCGCCCCGGCGCTGCCGCGAAAGACCACCGGAGGGTTCGACCCCACCTTCGCGCCGCTGATCGGCGCGGCGGCTGTCCCGGGCCTGCTCGCCCTCGAGCCGTTTCGGCGCAGCCTGCTCGCCCCCACCGAGCGCGTCACCTCGCTGCTGGAGGCCTACGCGGCGGACGACAGCGAGCGGCCCACGCCCGAGACCTTCGAGGCGATGGTGGAGGCCGATGCGCAACGCTCCCGTCGGGACCGCGTGCGGGGCTGGGTCGGCACCTCCCGCAGCCTGTTCTGGTGGCTCTCGCGCCCCGAGGCCTTCCACGCCACCGCCGACGAGGTGCGCGCGCCGGTGACCCTGGTGGAGGGCGTCGAGGACCCGGTGCTGCCCCGCTGGGTGGTGCGCGCCACGCTCGAGCGGCACCCGAGTTGGGAGCACGTGCCGCTGGCGGGGGTGGGCCACGCACCACAGGCCGAGCGCGCCGTGGCCGTGGTCGACACCCTGCGGGCAGTCACGTCCGTTCGCTGAGTTCCTGGGCCCGCTCCGAGACAGCGTTCGCCTGCTGCTGGTCGCCGAGGTCGGCCAGCAGCCGGGCCCGCTCGTCCAGGGCCGCGGCGATCTGGGCCCGGGCCCCGGGCTCCTCCTGGTTGCAGCGCTCGACGTCGGCGAGGGCGGCGGCGGCCTCCTGGCGCCGATCGAGCTCGACGAGCGCGCTCGCCCGCAGCCGGATCACCATCGCCAGCTGCTCCGCTTCGAGCACATCGTCGGGGTCGAGCTCGGACTGCAGCCGGTCGGCGGCGCTCAGGGCCTCGTCGGTCCGTCCCAGCGACAGCAGGACCGCACCCCGGTTCACCCGGGCCCGCACCACCTGGTCGGCGGTGACCGGATCGTCGGCGTCGCCGAGCTCGTCGATCAGCTGCTCGTAGACCCCCAGCGCCTCCTCGGGCCGGTCGAGGGCATCGAGGCAGATGCCCTGGTTGAGCAGCGCCATCGCGAGCTCGTGTCGCTGGTCGGGGTCGTCGAGATCGCTCGGCGTGTCGGCCGCCTCGGCGTAGGCCGCGGCGGCGGCGGCGAGCTCACCGAGCTCGTTGAGCAGCACCCCGCGTTCGAAGCGGGCGGCGAACAGCGACTCGCGCACGACCTCGTCGTGCGTCTCGGCCAGGGCGTCCGTGGCCAGCAGGGCATCGCAGGCACGCAGCGCCGCCTCGAGCTCACCCCGTTCGTGGAGCTCGAGGATCTCGTCGGCCTGGGAGCGGAGCACCTGGGGATCCGTCACGCGAGCAACCTCCTTCTCGCGCTACCCGAAGGTAGCCACGCGCCACGTGGGATGTCCGTGCGGGACCGCCTCGCGGCCGAGCATGCCACCCGGCCGAGCTCACCAGCGCAACAGCGCCGCGACACCCTCGTGCTCGTCGAGGTCGCCGGCGACGTCCGGATCGACGGGGGTGACCTGCGCGTCGGTGGACACCGCGCGCTCGACCATGCGCTCGACGAACAACGGCTCGCGCTCGAACTCGAGGTCGGCCTCGGCCGCGGGGCCCTCCACGCGAGGGTGCAGCGTGCCCTCCTGCGAGACGACGCCCTCGATCTCGAGGTCCGCCCGGTACAGCAGGCGTGAGACGCGCCCCTCGTTGAGCGCGCGGCAGACGTTGCGCAGGCCCACGGCGCCCGCGTTGCCGCCGAGCGCCCGCTCGACGGCCTGGGTGACGAGCTCCTGCTCGCGGTCACGGTGCACGGAGCGCAGCAGTGGCCAGACGTGGTCGGAGATCTCGTGGGGGGCGGCGTCCTCGAGCGCCTGCTCGGCCAGCAGCAGCCGGAACGTGCCGTCGGTGAGGACCTCGGCTGCCTCGTCGCGCATCTTCGGGGGCGCCGAGACCACGAGCCGGTCCCAGCCGTGCTCCTTGGCACGCTGGCGCACCTCGTCGGCGACCTGGCGCAGGAAGCGGTGGCGCTGCTCGTCGATGCGCTCCTCGAAGCGCTCCTTGTGGTCCGTGCCGTGGCCGGGGTGCTGGGGCTGGGCCGGCGTCGGGCCGGACTTCTGCCGGGCCAGGTCGCCGCTGGGCGTGAACGTGTAGGTCTCGAGCTCCTCGGTCTCCCCGAGCGCCCAGCGCAGCAGACGGGCACCGGCGCGGGACACCACGACGATCCCGGCAGCCCGGCCTTCGTCGTGGGCGGCGACCAGGGGGCGCACGAAGGCACGCTCGTGATGGATGACCCGCTCCCGGAAGGGGA
>PWLN01000391.1 GCA_003559375.1 Balneolaceae bacterium
AGATCGGCCTTAAAGAGGCTGAAGGGTATTTGAAGAGGGTGATTGGGAGTATTCACTGACATAATCAGGGATGTTAAAATATGGATCTGTTTGATGATAATATCATGTACAACGCCCTGGTGGAAAAAGATTCCTCTTTTGACGGGCTGTTTTATGTGGGAGTTAAAACCACCGGTATTTTTTGCAGGCCTGCCTGCCGTGCAAGGAAACCAAAAAAAGAGAATGTTGAGTTTTTTAAAAAAGCGAAAGATGCACTTGCAAGCGGATATCGTCCATGTAAAGTCTGCAAACCACTCGAAAAACCGGATCATACTCCCGACTATATCGGTCAGATTCTGGATGAACTGACTCTCGATCCTTATAAAAAATTCAAAGAGCAGGACCTTCGCAACCGCGGCATTGAACCAAATACCCTGCGGCGATGGTTCATGAAACACCATGGAATGACATTTCACTCCTATCAGCGCATGCTTCGGATCAACACAGCTTTCAAGAAGATCAAAAACGGAGAATCGGTTTCGGCTGCTGCTTTCGATTCAGGTTACGAATCTTTGAACGGATTTAATGATTCATTCAGGGAGGTTTTCGGCACCTCACCAACCGGCAGCCTGAACAAGCAATTACTCGACCTCACCCGGATAGAAACACTACTCGGGCCAATGATTGCCTGCGCCGGTGAAAACGGAATCTGCCTGCTCGAATTTACCGACCGCAAGATGCTCGAAACGGAATTCATGCATCTTGCCAAACGCCTGAATGCTTCGATTTCACCAGGAGAAAATGAACAATTTGAGCGGCTGAATCATCAGTTAAGTGAATATTTCGAAGGTAATCGCAGACAATTTGACTTGCCGCTCCACACACCGGGATCACCATTTCAGCAGAAGGTTTGGAAGCAGCTGCAAACCATTCCATACGGAACCACAAGAACGTATAAAGAACAGGCTGAAGCCATTGGAAAGCCGGATGCCGTGAGGGCTGTAGCGAATGCCAATGGAATGAACCGCATTGCCATCATCATTCCCTGCCACCGTGTAATCGGATCAGACGGCAAACTGACCGGCTACGGCGGCGGTTTGTGGCGTAAGAAGTATCTGCTGGATTTTGAAAAGATTCATAAGAAATGAAAACTGCTGCAAGGCATGGTCGATGGGTATCGGGAATGAGAGAAGGTTCGATGAATGAATATGGCAATTCATCGGAACGCAGTACCGTATTGATATGGACTTCGTGATCTTTCATATTTCATGTGCAGAATTTATTAGAGACTTTGAAAGATGATTTGATGTAACTGTGATCATAATATCTAATGTTTTGAAAGTTCTTACTTTGAAGCCGTATTTCTAAATATTAGATTTCAGTTGTCAGTTATTAAATATCAATCTCTTTCAAATGACTTTACATCAGACTATTGAATTAGAACTTTATAAAAAAGAACGCATACAAGCTTCTAACAAGAGAGAATTAATCATTGAACTATTAAAAACCGATCTTGATTTCCACAACAATAAATCAATTTTCGGTACTCACAAAATTCATTCTTTTCCTGCAAAGTTTCCTCCACAATTGCCATCCATATTTATTGATTATTTAACCGAAGTAAATGAAAAGGTTTTGGACCCGATGATGGGATCAGGAACAACACTTATCGAGTCTATTAAAAAGGACAGAAATGCGATTGGAGTTGATTTAGACCCTTTGGCAATATTAATGGGTAAAGTGAAAACTCATAAATATGACCGGAAGGTATTATCGGTTATTGGAAAACGGGTTTTAAAAAAAGCCTATCATTTGTTTGAAAAGGATTCAGATTATGTTAGAAACATTTACCAGAATTTGTTTGACCAAAAATCAAAAAAATTTATTGAATATTGGTTTGCTCAAGAAACAATACTGGAACTCACTGCTTTGATTTCGACAATTAACCATGTTGAAAATAAAAGTATCAGGGACTTTTTGAAGATTGTTTTTTCATCTACTATAATCACCAAAACTGGTGGAGTATCGCTTGCATTGGATTTGGCTCACACAAGACCTCATAAAGCGAAAAAAGTATTAAACCAAGATAACAAGGTTCTGTATGAAAAGGATCTATCTGGATATTCTCTGAAACGACAAAAAATCTTAACAAAAAAACTTCGTTCCGCTTTTGATCTTTTCAAAATTAAATTGAGAGAAAATATTCAGGTAGTTTTTAATCAAATGAATAATTCTGCAATTATAATCGAGGGAGACGCCCAAAATTTACCTTTTGAAAGTGAAAGTATTGATTTAATCGTTACCTCACCACCATATGCATCAAATGCAATTGACTATATGAGGGCGCATAAATTCAGCCTGGTATGGTTTGGATACGATATTGACCAACTGTCCGGGATTAGAAGTGAGTACATTGGTGGAGAATCGACATCACAATTTGTATTTGATCAAATGCCATCCATTGTCCAGGCAAAAATTAACGCGTTAAAGAAATTAGACACTAAAAAAGCACAAGTATTACACCGATACTTTACTGAAATAAATAAAGTATTGAAAGAGATGTACCGGGTTTTAAAAAATGACTCAGTAGCAATAC
>PWLN01000304.1 GCA_003559375.1 Balneolaceae bacterium
CGACAATGAAGGAAAACCTGTTCGTGGAATGGTATTGAACCTTGAAGAGGATAATGTGGGTATTGTTCTCTTTGGCTCAACAAAAGTGGTAGAAGAAGGACATACCGTAAAACGAACGAAGAGTATCGCATCTTTACAAGTAGGGGATGGATTACTTGGGCGGGTTATAGACCCGCTCGGCAGGCCTCTTGACGGAACGGGATCAATTGCAGGTGAAACAATCGAGCTTCCGCTAGAAAGAAAAGCCCCTGGCGTAATTTTTCGTCAGCCTGTAGGTGAGCCACTTCAAACTGGTATTAAACCAATAGACGCACTGATACCTATTGGCCGTGGCCAGCGTGAATTAATTATCGGAGACAGACAAACCGGAAAAACGGCTGTAGCTCTGGATACGATTATCAATCAAAAGTTTACCCAGGATACAGACAAACCGGTTTATTGTATTTATGTTGTGGTTGGGCAAAAAGGCTCTACGGTTGCAACTATTGTTAATACTCTAAAGGAATATGGAGCTCTCGACTATACCGTTGTTGTATCTGCACCTGCAAGTGCAACCGCTCCTATGAGATATATTGCACCTTTTGCCGGAGCAACAATCGGCGAATATTTTCGCGATACAGGCCGCCATGCTCTTGTAATTTATGATGACCTGTCAAAACAGGCGGTTGCGTATCGTGAACTGTCACTTTTACTCAGACGTCCACCCGGAAGGGAAGCTTATCCAGGAGATGTATTCTATCTGCACAGCCGGCTTCTCGAAAGAGCTGCGAAAATTATCGAAAATGATGATGTGGCCAAACAAATGAATAATATTCCCGAACAACTTGCCCCAAAAGTTAAGGGTGGGGGCTCATTAACAGCACTGCCAGTTATTGAAACCCAGGCGGGCGACGTTTCGGCATATATTCCTACAAACGTAATTTCTATTACAGACGGACAGATTTTTCTTGATACAGACTTGTTTAATTCCGGTATACGGCCGGCAATTGATGTTGGAATTTCAGTATCACGTGTAGGTGGTGCTGCACAGGTTAAATCAATGAAAAAGTTAGCTGGAACTTTGAAACTTGATCTCGCCCAATACAGAGAGCTTGAGGCCTTCTCGAAGTTTGGTTCAGATCTTGATGCCGCAACTCAGAGACAACTTAAACGTGGTGAAAGAACTGTAGAGCTCATGAAACAGGGTGAATACAACCCACTCTCAGTTGACAAGCAGATTGTGCTGCTGAAAATTAACAGTGAAGGCATGCTCGACAGGCTTCCGGTAGATAAAATCAGAGAATTTGAAAACATGTTCCTCGAAACTATTGCTGTTAAATTTGCCAAAAAAATGGAGCTTCTTGCCGAAACGGGTTTATTGGATGACTCCTTCGGTGAAGAACTGACAGAAACTGCGAAAAACACTATTGATCAACTATTAGCTGCAGCGGAAGTATAATTAAATGGCGAATCTTCGGGACATACGCAATCGAATCAACACGATTAAAAACACACAGCAAATTACCAAAGCCATGAAAATGGTTGCTGCAGCAAAATTGCGTAAAGCGCAGCAGCGTATGACAGCAACAAGGCCTTATGCAAAAAAGCTGAAAGAAGTTGTATCCAAACTTGTGAATATTGACCAGGTTTCAAATATACTTCTCAGACAACCTGAAGTTATGTCCAGAGCTTTACTAATCGTTGTTGGCTCAGACAGAGGGCTGTGCGGCGGTTTCAATAACAACCTTTTCAGAGTAGTTGAAAATACAATTGAAGATAAATATTCTGAATTCCATAAAAACGGGAATCTTGACCTTATAGCAATCGGCAGGAAAGCCGAAGCATACTTCAAAAAGAGGAAATACAATGTTATTGAATCTTATCCGGGATTCTTTGATGACCTGAATTATAATAAGTGTTCAGAAATTATGGAATGGGCATCAGAAGGTTTCGCTGCAGGCTCTTATGATAAAATTATCATTGCTTTCAATGAATTTAAAACAGTGATATCCCAAAATCGCCTGGTCGATGAGGTTCTTCCAATACAGACCGATTCATTTGATGAAAGCGATATAGATTCATCAAAATTAGAGATGGACTATATTTTTGAGCCCGATGCAGATACGATACTCAATGATATACTTCCGGTGTATGTAAACATGCAGTTATGGCGTGCAGCCTTGGAGTCGAATGCTTCGGAACAAGGTGCCAGGATGGCAGCCATGGATAATGCAACAGAAAATGCCAAAGAACTTGAGCAAGAATTAAGGTTGAAATACAATCAGGCCCGTCAAAGCGCTATTACTACAGAAATTTCAGAAATTGTATCCGGGGCGGCAGCTTTAGAAGAAAACTAATTGTTGATATGCATCATATTTGGCAATCAACAGATTATTATTCTTCTAAATTTATTCTTAATTTTGTGTCTGTTTTTTTCTCGGTTTCGAATGAATTTGGATTTAAATAATGAAAATTATTTTTTCTGATCTTGTTCGTTTTAGAGATGCAGAATCTGGTGCAAGTATACGTTCTTTATTTTAATGAAATTGGAGGGATGGCAGAGTGGTCGCCACGTAGTGATGCCTA
>PWLN01000167.1 GCA_003559375.1 Balneolaceae bacterium
TCCAATTGTTAACATACCCCCCTCCGTGCTCTCCGGAATCAATCTGCCTCCTGCTGGCAATGAGTATGAGTGGAAAATCATGTTCCTGACTCAATTCTATAGCAGCATTAACACAATTTAAAGTAACCGGCCCTACGGCAAAGAGAGTACATTTTCTTTCTCTGATCAATGTGGCAAACTTTTTTTTTAACAATGGGTCTCTTGCTGATGTCATGGAAAATTTTAGGCTTATTTAAACCGACATAAAGAATTATTTATTCTTCAATATTATTGATCATTCAATTTACAATCAGCTTGCCGCGCATAATTATATGATGACCAGGAAATGTACAAACATAGGTGTACTCTCCCGGAACCTCCGGGGCTGTAAAGTAGATGGTTTCTGTGGAACCGGGTGTAAGCACAGAAGTAAAGTAAAGTACATTTTCATTATCAGGGATATAGTCTCTTTCCGGCCCTTGCAGTCCAAGAAGCATTGCTTCTTCACCAATCTGATCAGCCGTACCAGGATTTACGATGACTACATTGTGTTGCATGTCGTCATTGTTGTTGAAAACAAGCTGAATTCTGCTGCCCGCATTTACTTCCAATAATTCGATATCAAAACGCAGTCCGGGCTGAGTTCCAAGCCGGATGGTTCTGTCGGGTCCCTCGGTCCATGATTCGGGCATCTCGGTTACCCTTCCGGCTACCCTTGCCGAAGCATCGGCTGTTACACGACGGGCAACCTCTTCAACAGCTCCGGCAGCATGGTGCGCTGCATGAGCATCATGGTCGAAAGAAGCGGTCCATTCGTTTTCGGGTAATACACTTCCCCCCGGTATATAATTTAATGTATAATAACCGGCATCATGAAGCAGTGGTATACCATCTGTTGATCGAATGGCACCCAGTTTGATTTCGTGGATATATTTTTCACGCATATTATCTACCACAAGACGTACACGGTATCCATCATCCGATACCTTCAGGCCTCTTACTGGAGAGGCTTCCTGGCGAATAATCGGGCTACCATAATCATAGCGATACATGTATGTAAAACTGGTAACACCATATAATGCGGGATTTGATGCAAGTTCCTTATTCACTGGCTTTGTAAATTCAATCTCAAAGCCATCGGGTTGTGCGGTGATATTTCGCATCTCGAAAGGTACACTTCCATTCCATTCGAGCCGCTGGAGACCATAGCCCCGCTCTCCGGTCGAAGCCCAGCCACGATCGGTCATCCCCACATACATGGCACCATTTTCACCCCAGGCCATTCGAAGCACTCCGGAAGCAAAACCACGCCGAAACGGAAAAACCACTCCCTGGTACTGCCCATTTACTTTTTCCATGACTACCCGATTGATGAGCGCATGGCCCTGGTCTCCAACAAAATAATGCCCTTTATATGGACCGAATGAATTATCAGTGGCCTCCAGAATGTCGGAAGTAGAGATACCCATGATGGTGTGAGGAATCCATACAGCCGGCAGTTTCAGTCCCGGCACCCTTTCAGCAGTTTCATACATAGGATTTTCACTGTCAATAATTTCATCACGGCGTACCTGAACCGGTGATTCCGGCAGATGGGCCCAATCAAGGCCGGCAGGATTGCCGTGAAAATCACCCTCCTCAACATGGGCAAGAAAACCCGAACCCATCCAGTCACCCTCATTTTCCGTGTATAAAATATCCCCGTTACTGTTTACAGCAATCCCGGCTGGCGATCGCATACCTGCAGCGAATGGCCTCATTTCTCCTTCAGGGCTGATAATCATTGCCCAACCTCTCCATGGCACCCGGCTCTCTGCCTCCCACCATCTCGGACTGCCAAAGGCTACATTGCCTGTAACAACCATATCTCCGTTTGGTAAAAAGTCTGGACCGAACGTATACTCATGATAATGCCCGGATAAAGGCCATGCATATACCCTTTCGTACAGATCAGCAGTACCATCACCATTCGTATCGGTAAGCCTTGTAAGCTCTCCGCGCTGTGCAGTATACAGTGAACCATCCCTGTACCTGAGTCCCAGCGTTTCGTACAATCCTTCAGCAAACCTGGTGTAATAAGGTGCAAACCCGTTTTCCATTGAAGGATTACCAATAGTCCATATCTCACCTCGACGTGTCGCTACGGCAAGTTTACCGTTTGGCTTTAAAGCCAACCCACCAACTTCCAGAATTACACCGTTCGGAGCAGGAACTTCACGGATAGTGTAATAGTCGCTTTCATTAACTGAAATCAGTGTATCAGCCTGAATCGGAAGCATACCTGAAGCATGAAGAGAATCTGTAATTGATAACTGTATCATCAGAAAAGCTGCCATGCAGAGCATGCAATATTTACATTTTGTGCGATTTGATAATGCGTTCATGAATTCAAAATTTTTGTTGGAAATGGCATCCAGAATGCCTGAAATGATTTTGGATAATTCTCTTAAATAATTCTCTATCATATTATTACCAGATATATGAGTATTCAATTGAGGTTACATCATTTATCTGAACAGGGATCAGAAGTTCTCTTGAATTGCCTACTGTTCTGACCCGCGCCGCTCCGGCAGCCTCACCATGAA
>PWLN01000076.1 GCA_003559375.1 Balneolaceae bacterium
AACTCCACATACCCTCATGGGTGATGAACGCCATATTCTGGAAGAAGCTTTTCCCGGTGATATCGTATCCTTGTTTAATCCGGGTTTTTTCAGAATTGGTTCAACGCTTCATGCAGAGAAACCGGTAAATTTTAATGTAATACCACTATTTACACCGGAACATTTTATGAAAGTCTCCACAAAAGATCCCTTCAGGAGAAAACAGCTTCGTGAAGGCCTGAAACAGCTTTCAGAAGAGGGTGTGGTTCACGTATTTGAAGTACCGGACGGTGTGGGCAATGAACTTCTTCTTGGTACGGTTGGAGCCTTGCAGTTCGAAGTTGTAACTCACAGAATGCTTGCAGAATACAACGTTGAACTTAATCAGCATCCAGTTTCTTACCATGCCGCCCGCTGGCTTCCCAACGATAGCGAAACTATTATACAGAAACTTCAAAACAGCTATTCAACCCACATTACCCGCGATATCGAAGGACACCCGATTGTTCTGTTCGATAGCGCCTACGCGCTGGGACAGGCTGAGGAAAAAGCAGGTGCAGAGAATCTTTTCAAGTACAAACAGGATTGATATTTTACTATTTAGCACACGGTCAGAAAGTTTAATATATGATCCGTCAAAATGTGCCGTTAGTCCTTAAACTGTATTGAATATTAGACCAGGTGTCATTTGAGCTTGTTTTGTTTAAACAAATTGGTCCGGATAAGCAAGGCGCTCAGCACTAAGCGCACTGCAATTTAAGATTTATTCAAATACACAAAAGGTCATTTATTATTCATAAGTTTAAATACTGTACAATGAAAAAAATCTTTTACCTGATCATACCTCTACTTTTTCTTTCAGTCACAGCTTGCCTGGATTCAGCTCCGGCCGAGGGGCCTGTTGAGGCAACTGGAGAGTTCGAAATACTCATTTTGGATGCAGAAACCGGAGAAGCGTTGGAAAATTTCCCGGTAGTGCTTTATTTGGGTGTTTCCGGTTTTCCGCAGCCCACAACATTTGGCCAGTTTGAAACAGACGCTTCCGGTTACATATCGTCAAGCATTTTTAGCTTTAGTGAAGATTTGATTACACGATTTATTGTTGAATATGAAGTGAATGGAGAAACCCGGTCGGCCGAACGAGAAGCAGAACTGAGGCTCAGGTACAATCCACCTGCAAACTCGGTATCGCTTATGATAGAACTTGATCTCTCTCAGGATGAATAATTCGATTCTTTATATTTTTACTTTTTCTGCAGCTTTGATGATTTCTTCCGGTGTTTGGGGGGCTATAGAAGCCGGAAAAGGATCCGGAATGATGCTTTTAAAAAATTATTCGGGGCATACAGTCAGCGCCGATACACTGGAATGGGAACGCCCAAGGTTTTCAGAAAGAGAAAATGAAAGAAGGCGACTGGTCAATACAGGTGTAACAGGACAGGGAATTACCGATCCGGATGTGATTGAAGCTATGCTCAATGTACCGCGGCACAGGTTTGTACCGGAAGCGCATCAGAGAAACGCATATCAGAATAACCCGCTGCCCATCGGCCACGGTCAAACCATTTCCCAGCCCTATATTGTAGCACTGATGGCTGAACTGCTTGAAATAGAACCCGGCGATAAAGTGCTTGAAATCGGTACCGGAAGCGGGTACCACGCCGCAGTATTGTCTGAACTTACACCTTATGTGTTCAGTATAGAAATTGTGGAGCCGCTGGGAATACAGGCCGGGGAACTGTACCGTGAACTGGGCTATCATACCATCCAGACAAAAATCGGGGACGGATATTACGGCTGGGAAGAACATGCACCTTTCGATAAAATTATTGTAACAGCTGCAGCAGGGCACGTGCCGCCGCCACTCATCGAACAGCTAAAACCGGGAGGTATCATCGCCATTCCGGTAGGTAGTCCGTATCAGACCCAAATACTGATGCGGGTCCATAAAACTGAAGATGGCGGAGTGAGGACAGAACGCATATTACCCGTACGTTTTGTGCCGATGACAGGAGCCGCACAAAGGTGATAGGTGCTGAGCGCTGGGAGATATCGGATATCGAAAATCGACAATCGGATATCATCCAAACGAGAATTCAAAAAATGCGCAAATAATCTGGAAGAAGACTTTTCCACCAATTGCGTAACTTGAAGCTAAAGCTGCATACTGTTTTGATATTGCGGAGATAAATCACAGGAACTACGGCTGTTCTTTGCTGATGAATTGTAACATGTTATCATGACTGCCCCCATTACCTACAACCGCTGGAGTGCTGTTGGCATATTTTTTGTGTCAATAGCTCTTATTGCACTTCAGTTAATGCTGATGCGGGCGCTGTCAGTAAGCCATTACTATCACTTTTCTTATCTCGTTATCAGTACTGCGCTGCTTGGTTTTGGCGCTAGCGGAACCTTTCTCGCACTTTTTTTTGATATCATGAAGCGGAATTTTTTTTACGTGAATCTTCTGCTTCATCTTCTATTCCTGATATCTGTGCCGGTCACTTATTCCACTGCACAGATGCTGCCGCTCGATACACAATATATTCTCTACAGCGGTGAACAGATTACCCTGCTGGTGGT
>PWLN01000207.1 GCA_003559375.1 Balneolaceae bacterium
AGTAACCGCTGTCTTATCAAGGACAGCTATGGGCTGGACAAGACCGTTTTTACTTATACTCTCAGCAAGCTCTTCAATTCTTTCGTAATCCACCCGAGCACGCTCACCAAGGTCAATCTCTTTTATCTCAATTTCTTCTAGTCTAATCGGTTCTTTCATTTTCCTTCAGTTCATTAAGTAGTTTTTGTTTTTCGTCTTCCGGAAGTGTGCGCAACAATGTGATAAGATCATCCTTCGATTTCTTTTGTGCTTTCTTCTTCTTACCTGTTGACGCAGTTTTCTTCCTCTTCCTCTGTGCAGCTACGGAAATAAATTCTCTCCTACTCTGCCGTATCTCCTGCATCAGCTTTAGAACTTTCTCTCGTCCCATCTCGCTTATGCTCTGTTTCAGATCGTTGATATTTGCCATCGTTTCCGCCTTTATTTTTACCGATGTAATCTGCAAGGCTCACCTCTTTGGAGAGGATTGCCGCCACTACCATTTGTGGGTCGTGCTTTTCCAGCAGTTCCACAAGATCTTCAGTTATTTGCAGGTAAACCATACGGAGCTGTCCCCAACGAAGCTTTCTTTCAAGGGCTCTCTTTATATCAGGCTCAACCTGGAACTGTATTCTTGGTCTTTCTTCACTCATTCAAGTCACCACAATTTTAAAGTAAAAAAGGGGGGCACCTTTCGATGCCCACCCTTGGTCGTGCGTTACTTGGGAACGACAAAAGTTTTAATCTTGTTCTGCTCACCATATTCGGCAGTTGTCTCTGTGCCGAGGATTGCAAAACACTCTTGCCCCACCAACTCATCAGGAGCAAAACCTTTTGCTACGTCCCACTCAAGCGCTTGAAGCACACGCTTCAACTGACGCTTTCTGTCGTTGTTCTCTCCATCTGTCAGTGTCTCGCTGGGAAGCATGACAGGATAGGAGACTGGCCGTGTATCCGCATGTTCGACAATGTCGAAATAGAAGAGAAGGAGTTGCTGACCTGCGGTCTTTTCTCCTTTGCTCTCCTGATGCTTCACGGTTGTTACACGCAGTTTATATTCCTGATCTCCAGGAACTGCTTGCAATTCAGGCACCTCATCAAGTGCCAAGTCGAGGAAACTTTGTTCTTCGGTCATATTATTCTCGTTTAGTTTAAGGTTACACGTGTAAAGTTAGTTGAAAATTTTCAACTAAGTTGTTGCTTGGTCTTCTGCCTGTTTGTTCAGGTGAAGGTCTTTGTCCTCATATTGGAAACCACACTTTTTTAAGAGGGCTCTAATATCTTGAGGCACATTTTTATCAATCGGATTAGATCCAGCAAGACGACTGCGTGCCTTGAAGAATCCGGTGTTCCGAGTCAAGAGGGAGTACTCAAGACCCTTGCTAGTTTCCTTTGTTTGTGTCACATAAACCTCATCGAACAAGGACGGCAGTCGCTCTGCGAGCTTTCCAGTGACAAGGGGAACCTTGCCGATGGTTGCACCATCTTCATTCTTTAGAGTTTCCATGTGCGCAGTGCAAATGAAATGGCAAGGGAGTCCGGTGAACTCCTTTATAATGTTCTCAATCACAACCATCTGTACTTGATAGTCACGGAGCTGAGGAATACGAACCTCAAGTTCTTTAATTGGAACATTCTTACTGTTCTTCCGCATGGCAGCAGCCATGATTGCGGAGCTTGCAGTAGTCAGTGAATCAATGACATAAGTCCCGACATGGTTGAAGAATCCGCTTTCCTTTCTCTGCCGGAAAACCTTTTCCCACTCGTACCATAACCGAGCGTCACGGTCACTCTCTTCCCTTTCCCACCTCGTATCAGCGATCACTCTTCCCTTCACTATCTCATTCCGAAGGGACTTCGTTCCACCTGGGTCGAAGGAGTCTATGAAGATTGGGGCGGGACATGTCTTTAGAAGATACGTCTTACCAGTCCCGAAGTCTCCATAGATCAGGGCATTAAGAGTTTCATTTTGTGCTGAACTTTCGTAGAGTTTACGAATATCAGCAAATTGGTCTTTAACTTCAATCATCTTCTTTCTCCTGTTTTTTGAGTTGTACACGTCCATCTGGTGTCGGTTCGGCAAGTACCCTTGCATCCTCTTCCCTTTTCCGAGGATCCCACCGCTCCACTACATAACCTGGAGGCGGCGCATGGGCCTGCTGTAACGGATTGTCCCAACTACTGCAGAGCCCAGGGTACTTACATCCAAACTTACTGCAACTTGTCCCGTTTTTTGGAAAGCAGTGCATTATATCATCACTCTCCTTCGCCTCTTCTAACATGCGGAAGTTCCAATCAATCTGATCTAACCAATGATTAACTTCCCAAAGAAAGCGGCGCATATTTTTGTCTGTCTTTTGTACAGGGATTCGAATGAACTCAGCACCCTTGCTCTTTGTGAACACGGCACCATTTATCTCAATTCCATATACCTCATCATTCGGATAGGCGGCACGAAGCAAGTGGGTATATGCATCTGGCTGTAGCATTATGCCCCACTTGTTTCTCCAGGCCTCAGTGTTTCGCCCCGTTGTCTTATGCTCACGTGATCTTATGTGTCCGAAATCATCACGAAT
>PWLN01000386.1 GCA_003559375.1 Balneolaceae bacterium
GATGAAGTGAATGCGGAATGCCATCAGGGAGAAAACTGGCTGCCAAACATTCCGGGCTGGGAAGTTTCTTTGCTTGACAGGATGGAAAAAATGGTGCAGCGTGATAAGAATCACCCAAGTGTTATTATCTGGAGTACGGGAAATGAGTGCGGCCTGGCGCCAGTTCACCAGGAAATGGCCGACCTTACACGACAGATCGATCCCACAAGGTTCATTATGCACCAGTCAAATCACCCCAATGGTGATGCTCCGTTTGCGGATATTCTGGGTACGAGATATCCGCACCATGCATTGCTTGCGGCAATCGGAGATACCACCAGCCGTCCGGTGATCATGGGGGAATACTCACATGCCATGGGTAATGCATTAGGACATTTTGACGAGTACTGGGAGATCATTTACAACAATACGCGTCTGCAGGGCGGTTATATCTGGGACTGGATGGATCAGGGAGTGATATTCGATCTCAAAGAAGTGAAAGACCACTCTCAGTATAGTCATCAGGCCGTTTTGATGGGGCGCCCGGAAATTATAGATTCAGAATATGGGCCGGCAGCCGGTTTCAGCGGGCTGGATGATTTCATAGAAATCACCCCCTCAGAAGCACTCGATCTCAGAGGGCCATTTACAGCAGAGATGTGGATCTATCCGAGAGGATTCGTTAATCATAACAATCTTTTCGGGAAGGGGCTGGTCATTGATCTTGCTCAAAGATCAGAACGGGAACTTGAATTTACACTGAGAACCGGCAACACACACCGTCTACGCGCTGAATTGCCCATTAACTGGAACTTCAACTGGCATCATCTTGCAGTGCAGTACAATGGAAGTGAGATGTCGGTCTGGATGAATGGCAGGAAAGTGGCTGATACTCCGGCAAGCGGAGAAATACAGCGGGACAGGAGTCCGGTCACCTTCGGTAAAAATCAGATGATCAACAATGAGGCGTGGGAGGGATACATCTCCAATTCTGTGATCACCGATGTAAGGTTATATAGATCTGCATTGGATACGGAACTGCTCGGTTATCATAGAACATTTCCGGCTATTGATGATAAGCTGTTGCTGTGGTTGACGTTCGATGAAATTGAAACAACCGGCACCTTTTATTCATACGGATCAACCCCAATGAGCGGTTCCGGCTCTATGAACGGAATTATTGGTTATAATCGAGAACCGGAACCGGAAGCCTGGCAGGTGAAAAAGAGTCATGCCCCGGTCTATTACAAAGCCGTAAATATATCAGTCGGAGAGATTCGTATTCACAACCGGCATCATTTCACAAATCTCGGTGAATTTGAAACCGTTTGGATGCTGAAGAAAAACGGTGAAGTGACAGAAGAAGGAATATTGAGCCTGGATATTGAACCGCTTCAAAAAAGGGATGTCGTGGTACCATTTAGCAGTATAATTACTGATGATCATTATTTCGATTTGTTCCTGTCCACCCGGCTCAAAGAGGATCGAATGTGGGCTGAAGCAGGATATGAGATCGCTTTCGGGGAGTTTCATTTGAATGGTTTGGAAACAATCAAACCGGATTTTTGGTCAACTTATACTGCTCAAACCGGCACGCTGCAGATTCAACAGGATAACCATTCCATCAGCATAGGTGGGGAGAAGTTTCAGTGTATATTCAGTCTTCAGGATGGTGCAATTGAGTCGCTTATATGGGATGAAACGGAACTGATTCAGCGAGGTTCAGTTTTAAATGCGTCGCGGGTGCCTGTCATGAACGAAGTTTCAACCTGGGGAGTGCCTGAGTTTGATCTGATTTATGAATGGGGGATTGATGATCTGTCTCATGAATTGCAACAGGCAGATGTCTATGAAAAAAACGATCATTCTACTCGGTTAACCTTTAGAGTAAACTCATATTCAGGCCGGGTGAGGGATATGAAATTTGAAAACACATTTGTATACACAATCTTCAGCAATGGTGAGCTGCAGCTCGAACATACGGTAATACCAAGGCTGGAGTATGCCGGATGGCCGCCATCGCATATACCCTGGCTCCAAAAACTGGGGTTACAATTTTCGCTGTCAGGTGAAATGCATGCCCTGGAGTGGTTCGGCAGAGGCCCGTTCGAAACCTATCCCGACCGGAAAACGGGAGCAAAAACCGGTGTTTACTCTGTGAATATTGATGATATTCACTTTCCCTACATTATCCCGCAGGATTTTGACAACCGTACAGATGTGAGATGGGCAAAAGTGTATTCGGAGCACGGCGCAGGTTTCGCATTTTACAGCGATCATCTAATGAATGTTGCTGTCGATCCTTACGAAAACCTCAACAGTGCATGGTATCCGTACCAGTTGCGGCGAAGTGAACATCCGGTGTTAAGTATTGACCATAAGGTAACGGGAGTTGGGGGTACACCGGTTACGGCACGGGAGGAATACCGGACCTATCCGACAAAGTATTCCTACACAATTTTCATTAAGCCTTTTAGCAGCGAATAGTGATCCGGGACAATCACTAAACCTGAACTTTCATGTCAGGGAGTTCCGGCTTTTTTGGATACTAATTACTGCCACCGCAAGAATTGTGGATAAAACACTGTTTCGTGAAACCGGATCTGCCAGATGGTTAAAGCAACAAATCAATCAATTTTACTCATATGTTCGCAGAACGTTCATTTTTGTATTTATCTGTAAACCAATGATTTCCATGCAAACTCCTAAACTCTTTCTTTTATTATTCCTTTTTCTCTTTTTAAGTTGCAATGGCACAACTTCGGTAGAAGAGGATGAAAATCAGGATCAGAATGATGAACAGAATGAAGAGCTGTATGAGCGTCCGGATGATTTGCCCGGCTTTTTTGTCGAAGGAAGGCACTTATACGACCGGTGCGGCGAAGAAGTGATATTGCGGGGCATCAATCGTATGACCATTGTGCTCGATTTCGATTATGATAACGCCGGCAGCCCGGTTTTTAATCCGTTTTCATTAGAGGAGATAGCCAAAACCGGCGCAAATAGTGTACGGATTATGTGGATGATGTGGAGGGATGCACATCTTGTGGAAGCCGCGGTGGCCAAAGTGATTGAACTGGAAATGATACCCATTCTTGAGATGCATGATGCCACCGGTGACTGGGGGAGGCTCGACGAAGTTGTGGATTATTGGCTGGATGAGCTTCTGGGTATCGTAAAGACCTATGAGCAGGATCTGATTGTAAACATTGCCAATGAAGCGGGAAACCAGAATGTAACCGACCGGCAGTTTCTTGAAGGGTACTCAAGAGCAATCGGCAGGATGCGCGATGCGGGTATCCGAACACCGCTGATGATTGATGCAACTACATGGGGACGAAATGTGGAACAGTTGCTGCGGGTTGCGCCCGATCTGATGAAAGAAGATCCTGACCGGAACCTCATCTTTTCCTGGCACCCCTGGGATACCGGTGAAAGTGAAGCTCTGCGGGTTACCAATGCTATGGAACAATCGGTTGCTGAGGAGATTCCATTCGTGATCGGGGAGTTTTCGCATACTTCGGTTGGCTGTGTGGGAGAGGTGCCCTATCATCACATTATGGCGGAAGCTGAGAGGTTGGGAATAGGGTGGCTGGCCTGGTCGTGGGGCCCGGGAAATGGTGATTGTGAAACAATGGATATGACAACCGATGCCTCATTTGAATCCCTTTTTGACTGGGGGCTGGAAACGGCTGTTACCGACCCAAACAGTATCATGAACACGTCAGTAAGGCCTTTTTCCATGTCAACAGGACAGTGCCGGGATGAATGAAATTTTTTTCTCTGATAATAATTTTCAATAAAAATTAACCTGAGTTGACCATGAAAATTCACATATCTCTGGCCTCAAAAATCGGTTTTCTTCTTATATGCAGCTTAATCCTCATAGGTTCGGATTCCGATGTGTTCGGGCAAAATGATACCGCTGCTTCAGAACGCCATACTGAAGTCACTATAAACGGTGAAAAATTTTACATCAACGGGTCGCCCACCTACGAAGGGCAAACCTGGATAACATCCTATGGAGGAGAGTATCCGGTTGAAGGGCTGCTGATGAATGCGCGCCTGGTTCAGGGGATTTTTGATGATCTGAACGTTAACACCCGCGGACAATGGGTATATCCGGATACCGGTGAATGGGATCCCGACCGAAATACCGATGAATTTATCCGGGCAATGGCATCGTGGCGTGAACATGGCCTGCTGGGTTTTACCCTGAACCTGCAGGGTGGATGCCCATACGGCTATTGCAGCGGTTTTCCATGGGATAATTCATCTTTTAACCCTGACGGTTCCCTGAGAGAATCATTTATGAACAGAGCAGAACGTATACTCGACCGTGCCGATGAGCTTGGAATGGTTGTTATTTTGGGTTTTTTCTATTTCGGCGAAGACGGCACATTGCAGGATGAAGACGCAGTGATGCAAGCTGTTCGTAATGCAGCGAACTGGGTGTTGGATAAAGGGTATACAAATGTAATCGTTGAAATCAATAACGAATGCAGTGTAAGGGCGTATGATCATGATATTCTACGGTGCGACAGAGTTCATGAACTCATTAATATTGTCAGGAATATTGAACATGATGGAAGAAGGCTTTATGTAAGCACTTCACTGGCCGGAGGAGGTATACCCCCGGATAATATCGTTGAGGTTTCCGATTTTGTGTTGATTCATGGAAATGGTGTTCAGAATCCTGACAGGATCACAGAAATATCCCGGATTGTTCGTGAAAAGGAAGTTTACCGTCCAATGCCGCTCGTGAATAATGAAGATGATATACCCTGGAGAAACCCGGACCAGGGATGGGGTGAGGAAGGCAATAACTTTGTTGTCAGCGTAAAAAGTTATACCGGCTGGGGTTATTTCGATTTCCGGCTACCTGCTGAGCATCATGACTATAATCTTGGATTCCAGAGTATCCCGGTTAACTGGCAGATCTCTTCTGATCGTAAATGGGATTTTTTCAGATTGCTTGCAGAAGTAACCGGTAGCCCTGGTACTCCAAAGATTGAACTCAGTTTTTCCGGCAGCATTGGTGAGAGCATGGAAGTTGAAATAGGGGGTGGTCCTGAAAACATCAACATCCGAAAACTGGAATTGATTATTAACAATCAAACGGTTGCTGAATCACCTGAAATTCCTGCAAAATTTTTTGGTAGTGACATTGCAAAAGATTTCATGAAAGAGGAACACTGGATAAAAGCAAGGCTAACCTATGAAATTGACGGGCGTGAAGTGGTTGTTGAGTCGCCTTATTACAGAGATCCATGGTGGCCATATGGCGGGTTTGTCCAGGATTAGAGAACTGATGATGATTAAACAGATTTGATTTATGAAAGGAGTAATCAATAAAAATGATGGTCCAAAAGTCCCCTCTTGAGAGGGGATTTAGGGGTGTGTTCGTAAACACAATACACGTTGTTTAAGTCAAAAAAATGTACATTCGGGAATTATAAATTTATAAAAATATTATATTTAATAGTCATTCAATATCAGATAGTAACAAGCTGAAGGGTCTCATTATTTTGATAGCTTAAATTATAACTTATATGAAATAGCAAATATTCTCTCTAACCAATTAACAACCATCAGTCAATACGCATGAACTTTACAAGCTACTCACGTTTTTTCCCATACCAACTATCCTTGATTTTTTTATGCTCTTTCTCACTGGCTGCCTGTAATGCGCAAACTTCTGAAGAGCTACAATCAGAACAGGAGAAGATCCGGACCATCATCCTCACGGATATGACCCATGATGACGGCAATTCCCTGATCCGGTATTTATACTATGCTTCTTACTTTGACCTTGAAGCGATGATTGTGACTAATCAATTGCCGGACTTTAACCACGATGATACCGGTCCGTGGGACAAAGCCATGAGTATTCTGGATGCCTACCGTGTGGAGCTCCCCCAGCTTCGAAAGCACGATCCCGATCTGCCCGGCTATGAAGAGCTGATGGCTGTAACCAAACAGGGACGGGGTGCACTTCCCATCATCTGGCTCACCAACACCCTTGAGTTTTCCAACTGGATTGCCGACCGTTTTGTAACAAGTGCATGGGATTCGGTCTATTTTCACGACTGGATCGGTGAGGGGTTAACCCCACACGGAGAACCCAAAGATTCGGAAGGGAGTGATTTTCTGGTAGAAATTTTTGAAAAAGATGATGACCGGCCCATCTTCGTACAGGCATGGGGTGGTACCATTACCTTTGTGCAGGCGCTGCACCGGTTCCGGGAAAAACACGGAGAAGAAAAATTTCAGGAACTGCTGCCCAAAATTCATTTATATGGCATCTTATTTCAGGATATCTCCTTTGAATATTTCGCCAGTTTTGAGCAGATGAGGGATGAAACGTGTGCCGGATTTGGGACTGCAATCCCTACATATGGAGAGGAACCTGTTGAGCTGGGAATGGCATTATATGATAACGGACATTTCTGGTACTATGTGTGGAGTAATGATCCCGATTACCAAAGGCCGGTAACATCTGAGATGGTGAATGGCCACGGCCCGATGTCGGATATCTACGATGACGGGGGAGAAGGAGATACGCCATCCTATTTATATCTGATCAGTTCTGTTTTCGGGCTGAACGACCATCTCGACCCGACACAAGGCAGCTGGGGAAGCATGTTCAGGCCTATGGGAGACAGTTTCCCGGATCGATATTATTCAACCTGCGATGTTGACCTTTCTGAACTGACCCGCTGGATTCCTGCTGCCACCAATAGTTTTATGAACCGGTTGCAGTGGTCGGTAAAAGAGCCGGGTGACGTAAACCGTGAACCTGTGGCGGTGGTCAACGGTGATCAGTCCAACAACATGATTCGGATGAAAGCAAGTCCCGGAGAGGTGATTACCCTGGATGCTTCCGGTTCCTACGACCCTGATGAGGATGAACTTACTTTCCATTGGTTCAGATATGATGACGCCGACAGTTATACCGGCGGACTGCAAATCAACAATCCGGCCGCTGCCCTTCAACAGATCAGCGTTCCGGATGATCTTGGCAGTTCAAACATCCACCTGGTGCTTGAAGTCATGGATAATGGTGAACCGCAGCTGGTGAGTTACCGAAGGATTATCATTGAGGCAGAAAGATAAAACTTCATCTGTGAGGGTTAAGTTATTTATTGTTCTGTGGTCCTGATTGATTAATGTAAAACGATGATTAAAACCGGGTTTTGAAACATTTAAATAAAATCAAAAAAATGAAAACCATTACATTTTTACTAATCATACCATGGGTTATCACCCTTCCATTTACCGTTTTCGGCCAGCAGGAAGAAAGGTTGCGGGTAATGGTGCTCACCGATATCGAAAATGAACCTGACGATGCACAATCGCTGGTACGGTTTCTTACCTATGCAAATATGTGGGATATTGAAGGTATTGTGGCTACAACGTCCACCTGGCAGCGCGACCGTATTGCCGATTGGCGTATTTATGAAATACTGGAAGCCTATGGAGAGGTATATGAAAATCTGATTCAACATGAACCCGGTTATCCCACCAAAGAAAGTCTTGTTAACCTTGTAAAACAGGGTGGTGTTAAATACGGAATGACCGGAGTGGGTGCAGGAGAAGACAGTGAGGGATCAGAATGGATCATATCAACAATAAAGAAAGAAGACGAGCGGCCTTTGTGGGTGCTTTTGTGGGGTGGATCCAACACGCTTGCACAAGCATTGTGGAAGATTGACCAAACCATGCCGCCGGCTGAAAGAGACCGCCTCGTAAGCAAACTGCGGGTGTATGCAATATCCGATCAGGATAATGCAGCTCCGTGGATCAGGGAAACTTTTCCCGATCTGTTCTATATTGTTAGCCCCGGTTTCCAGGAAGGAAATGAGCGGGGTTATCGACACGGTACCTGGATAGGCATTTCAGGAGAAAGATGGTACCATTTCCCCAGCGGTGCAGATACCACGATTGTGGGCAACCAGTGGGTAGTTGAAAATATCCATGCTTATGGCGGTGCACTGGGTAATGAATACCCATTCACTGAATATATCATGGAGGGAGATTCCCCGTCATTTCTTTATCTGATTGACAATGGACTGGGCGTTCCCGAAAGACCCGATTACGGCTCATGGGGCGGCAGATATGAGCTTTACACCCCCCATTACAGAAAGTTTTTCCATCAGCCTGAAACCCGGCCTATCTGGACCAACATCGAAGATATGGTTATCGTGGATGGAGTTGCACACATCTCTGACCAGGCAACCATATGGCGATGGCGTGATGCATTTCAGAACGACTTTGCTACCCGCATTCAATGGGCTACCAAAAGTTACGAGGATGCCAATCACCCTCCGGTTGCAAAACTGGCTCACGACAATGTGCTGACGGTCAGAAGCGGAGAAACGGTGCAACTTGATGCATCCCCTTCTTCAGACCCTGATGGAGATGATTTAAACTTTCACTGGTTTATGTACCTCGAACCCGGCACCTGGCTGCTTGCCTGGGACATGATGACTACCCCCGGCCGCTGTTTTACTCTTGACATGGAAGGGCGGCATGAACCGGTGGCATCCTTTACCGCTCCCAATGTAACAAGGCCGGAAGAGATCCACATCATACTTGAGGTTACTGATACAGGTACTCCGCCACTTACAAGATATCAGCGAGTGATAGTGAATGTGCTTCCATGACCTGATTGGAAAATTTACCGGATTAAGACTCAACAAATCAATAAAACAATCCTCGTGGCATAGCAGCTATATAACAGGATTTACAAATATTTAAAAAATGAAATTAGCAGTTAAAACAATTTTGTGTGGGCTTCTCATTGCAGCTTTTACCTCAAATTTACAGGCATCAAAACTTGTTGAAATACGAATACTTGATCAGGATTATCTGATCATTTATTTCAAAGACGGAGATGTGAAATTTGTGGATGATGGAACTGGCTCTGCTGCATTTGCCGGGCACGAATCAGACCCTGACAACTCCTACGTAGTGACCTATGGAGATCCGCTTAACCTTGATGTTGCAGCGGATGCCGGCCTTTGGTCAATCCGGTCTGCCGATGATACTTTCTACGGTATGGAGGGTGTTTCACCGGTGGCAGTATACCGAAAAACCAGGGTCAACGGAATGTCTTTTACGGGGTGGGATTCCGAGCTTTCTGATCATGGTTTTGATTACACTCTGGAACACTTCATTTATCTAAAGCTCCCTTCATCCATGCAACAAGGGAGTACCTATACGGTGAAAATGGATGACAAACTTGGTTCGGATAAGACATCAGCGTCCATCACATTCGATATTTTTAACCATGTTTCAGAGGCCTTGCATGTAAACCTGGTGGGATATCTGAGCAGCTCCCGGGTAAAAGCAGCCGATCTCTATCACTTTATGGGTGATGGCGGCAACCGCGACTATGCGGATTTTGAAGGCAATGACGTCTTCATTTACGATGTAAATAGCGGAGAAACGCACAGTGTTGGCCAGGTTGAATTCTGGATGGAAAATCAGACGGAAGCCAACTGGAACCTCACAGGATCGGATGTTTGGACTGTAGATTTTACCGGTTTCAATAAGCCGGGAACTTATCGTATTGTGGCTGAGGGAGTAGGAGCCAGCCAGGATTTTGAGATCAGGGATGATATTTATCGCGTTCCCTACAAGGTTTCCATTCTTGGATATTACTATATGAGAATTGGTGAAGACAGGATGGATATGGTATCGGTGCCGAGGCGCCCGCTATGGATACAGGATGTTGATCCGCCTGATACAAAAATCATTGTTACAGAAATGCACCCGTTTCATCCCGAATGGAGAACATTTTCCGTGGGCGATCCATGGGACCGTCCGGTTGACTGGATTCCCTACATAAAAGAGGGAAGCCCGACAAACCCCAATGCCATTGGCGGTCATAGCGATGCGCTCGACTGGGACCGACACCTGGCACATGTTGTGAATGTGTACGATCTGCTGCTCGGCTACATTTTGAGTGATGGTGCATTGGATGATGATGATCTCAGAATTGCAGAGAGTGGCAACGGTATTCCCGATATAATCGATTCTGCCAGAAATGAAGTGGATTTTTGGCTGAACCTGCGCTATCAGGGCGGGTACTCCCATGGCCTCACTAATCCAGACGGAGATAACAGGCTTTATCAGGCGGGCAATACGGCGATTGCAGCCTGGGCAAATTCCCTGAATAGTGCAATGCTCAGCTACAGTTTCCAGATTTCCGGCCACGATGAACTTGCCTGGGCTTATAAAGATTCGGCCATCGTTGCGTACAAATTTGCTGATGCCTCACCGGAGCCTATGC
>PWLN01000464.1 GCA_003559375.1 Balneolaceae bacterium
CATACTCTTCCTGCCTGCCGGTGATGCCTGGCAGGGATTTGTCATACAGCTCCTGCATAATTCCCAGAACTCCGATTCTTGGCAGCCTTTTCAATTGTGTTGTCATAATTGTTGTTTTCTCAAGGTTAGTGTCATAATAAGCGTAAAATTACGGGAAGGCATAACGAATCTCCCCTCCTTTTCAAGGAGGGGCTGGGGGTGGTTGGACGATATTATACTTTGTATGATGTTTGTTAAAAATTAACAAATACATCGAATAAACCACCCCTAAATCGCTATCGCTTTGAGCCCCGGCCTGAAAATGAAGGGACTTAATATCCCAAACTTCCGACAAATATTTTTGACTTGACATTTGTTCAATGTTATTGTCCGTAATAGGCATCTTTGCCGTGTTTTCTTTCATAATGTTTTTGAATGAGCGAACCCTTCATCCTTGATACCTCCGGATTGATATGTAAACTCAGGATTGCCATTCTGGCGATCTGTTCCAGCACGGCACTGTTGTAAACCGCTTTATCTGCTGAGCTGCCCCAGGCAAATGGAGCGTGGCTGCCAACCAGAACCATCTCCACCTCTTTATATGAAAGATTCCGGTTTTTGAACAGGTTGAGAATCTGAATACCTGTTTGATACTCATAATCCCCTTTGATCATTTCATCTTCCATGGGCGGAGTACAGGGAACATCGGCCGTGAGGTGGTCGGCATGTGTCGTCCCAAGGATCGGAATATCCTTTAATGATTGTGCCCAGGCAGTTGCGTATGTAGAATGGGTATGGGCAACACCTCCGATTTCCGGCCAGTATTTATAGAGAACGGCATGCGTTTTGGTATCGGATGAAGGACGCAAATTCCCTTCAATCACATTCGCATCAAAGTCCACCACTACCATGTCGTCCGGCTTCAAATCTTTATAAGCAATTCCACTTGGCTTGATGGCAAACACCCCTTTATCCCGGTCGGCAGCGCTCACATTCCCAAAAGTAAAGAGAACCAATCCCAGTTCATCGATCCGCATATTGGCTTTGTAGGCCGCTTGTTTAAGGGAACTGTATTTGCTCATGAAAACATTCTATTTATTTGCCATGATTCGTTTTTCGGTCATCTCAGCGAGTGAAATGTAACGTTTATATTTTTTTTGATAAAACCCGGTCATTGCCGGATTCGGCTCATAGGTTTTTTCAAATCCTGAACCCATGGCTTTGGCAGCTTCTTCAACATTCGGAAAAATACCAGCAGCCGTGGCAGCAAACATTGCCGCCCCCATCGCACACGTCTGCTCCGATTTTACGATTCGGATCGGCATATTCAAAACATCACTCATCATCTGCATCACATAGGCCGATTTTTTGGCGACACCTCCCATCCCGATAATCCCCTTTATCGGAATTCCTTCTTCAATGAACCGATCCACGATTGCTTTGGCTCCAAAACAAGTGGACTCAACAAGAGCCCTGTATAAATCAGGAGTAGTTGTACCGAGATTTATTCCTTCAATCGCAGAAGTAAGCCTTTGATTGGCATCCGGAGTGCGCCGGCCATTTAGCCAGTCGAGAGCTGTGATGTAATTTTCAGAATCCGGCGTACGATTTTCAGAAGCGGCTTTCTCAAGATTTTGGATCAGTGACTGATTTATTTCATCCACCAGTTTCTGCCGGGTTTGGTTGTCCAGCACATTGCTGTTTTGAACCGGCCAAAGAAGGATATCTCTGAACCACGCATATACATCCCCAAAAGCAGACTGGCCTGCCTCAAGCCCCATCATTCCGGGAATTATCGATCCATCCACCTGTCCACAAATCCCTTTAATGAGCCGTCCTTCAAGATCGTAAGCTGGAGCAATCAGCATATCGCAAGTGGAAGTACCCATAACCTTGCTGAGGTGGTAGGGCTCAATTTCGCCCCCAACGGCACCCATATGGGCATCAAATGCACCCACCCCCACTACTACATCATCACGAAGCCCAAGTTTTTCAGCCCACTTTTTTGATAATGTGCCAACAGGCTGATCGGCCGTATAAGTATCTCTGAACAGACGTTCACGGATTCCGTTAAGTAAAGGATCGAGAGCACTTAAAAAATCCTGCGCCGGAAGCCCGTCAAAATCTTCGTGCCACATCGCCTTATGCCCCGCTGCACAACGGCTGCGTTTCATTTTGGTAACATCCGTTCCACCGGTCAGTTCAAACGGAATCCAGTCGCAGTGCTCAACCCAGCTCCAGGCTGCTTCACTCACTTTACTATCTGACCTTATCGTATGCAGAATTTTTGCCCAAAACCATTCTGAGGAATAAACTCCCCCAACGTATTTTGTGTAATCAATCTCCCATTTTGATGCCAGTTCGTTAATCTCATCTGCTTCCTGAACGGCGGTGTGGTCTTTCCAGAGAATAAACATGGCATTGGGATTCTCCTCAAAACCTTCCGTTAATGCCAGCGGTGTTCCCTTTCTGTTGACGGCAACAGGGGTTGAACCGGTTGTATCTACAGATATTGCAACTACATCGTTTCTGATTTCCATACCCGCATCACTTAATACCCGTGTGGTGGTTTCACTAAGCCCTTCAAGATAATCGAGCGGGTGCTGACGAAACCGGCTGGCGGAGGGGTCGCAGTATTTTCCATCCTTCCAGCGGGTATAATAGTGAACGGCATCGCCAATATAATCACCTCTTGTACTGACCAGTACCGATCGTACCGAATCTGTTCCAAAATCAATGCCGATCACATATTTATCTTTTGCTTTTCTCATACTTCTGGCCTCCAGTTTCGTCAACCATTTATCCAGTTTATTAGTGATAAGTTCATAATTCTGATATCCGTTTGCGGAAAAATTCCCTCTTTAAGTGTGATTCTAACACTTTTGAAGTTGCAACTCAACTGTATAAGCTCAAATCCTGGACAAGAAATTTTTGATCAGGTGTTTGGTGTTTTAAAACTTATGCCCGGCCCATTAGCCGGAGAGTTAAGCTCATCAAATTTTTCTTTATCGAACATATAGAGATATGCTCCTTTTTTTGAAAATCCTTTTTGTTTTTCACCCGTTTTCTTAAGCACTCCCATCGATAAAATTCTGCGGCGGAAGTTTCGCTTATCGAGTTCCGTTTCATAAATCGACTCATAAAGCTGCTGCAGTTCGGGAAGGGTGAATTTTTCAGGCAGCAGCTCAAAACCAACCGGCTGCCTTTCTGCTTTATACCGTAGCCGTGCTTTTGCCGCTTCAACCATTTTGTGATGATCGAAGATCAAGTCGGGCAAATCATCTATTGGAAACCAGCACGCACTATACTGTTTTACAAGATCACTGTCATGGTCAAGAATATTTATCAGAGAGTAATAGGCAATGGAAATCGTTCTCTCAACCGGATCACGATGAATCTCACCAAAGCCATATAATTGCTCCAGGTAAATATTTTTTAAGCCCGTCAGTTTCATCAAAATCCGGGATGCAGCTTCATCCAGATTTTCATCAGGCCTGAGAAACCCACCCATCAATGACCATTTTCCCCTTTCTGGTTCAAAGTCTCTTTTGATTAACAACAGTTTGAGGGTCTTCCGGTCGAAACCAAAAATGATAGTATCCAGCGCAACCGGAAACCTCTCAATATTATGGTACTGTTTAATAATCATTCTTTCCGGTTCTTATTCAACAGTGATCACAACTATTGACTTCGCAGGTAAAGTTATTGCCAGACGATTACCATTCAATACATACTGATCAAAATCAACAAGAGTCACCCGGTCAGGATCTTCAAATGTATTTATGGAGTTAACTTTATCCGAAGTAAGCAATTTACCTGTGCTCACTGTACCTAAGTCATGGCCTTTTACTTCAATCTCAACTTCCTGTGATTGAACAGCATCTTTATTTGTAAGTGTAATATTGATTCTGCCATTGTCACTTTTCGATGCTGTGTAACTTATTGCAGGGATCGATTCATCGTTATACTCATAGTTGTTGATAGTTGCTTCCGTATGCAAAAGTTTTGTATCGAAATGCGCACGATACATGTCAAAAACATGATAGGTTGGCGTTTTGACCATTCTGTCACCATCGGTAATAATCACTGCCTGAAGTACATTTACCATTTGTGCAATGTTGGCCATTTTAACACGGTCACTATGCTTGTTCATAATGTCCAGAGAAATGGAGGCAATCAGTGCATCGCGCAGAGAGTTCTGTTGCTGTAAAAAACCGGGGTTAGTGCCGGGAAGCGGATCAGTCCAGATTCCCCATTCATCCACTGCAAGGATTACCCTTTTCTGCGGATCGTAAAGATCCATCTTTTCAACGTGCCCTATGATAAAATCGTCGAGTCTCATCGATCTCTTTACACCTGAAAAATAGTGCTCTTCATCAAAGTCTACAGACGATCCCTTTCGTTGCCAGCTTTCTCCTGCAACTGTATAATAATGGAGCGAGATTCCTTCCATCATATTTGCGGCACGTTCCATTACGGTGTCGGTCCACCAATATTTATCGGTATCGAAACCGCTTGCGATACGAAACATTTGATTGCCGCTATAATTTCTCACATAAGTGGCAAACTGGCGATAAAGATCAGCGTAAAATTCCGGCCTCATATTCCCGCCGCATCCCCAGCTTTCATTGCCAATGCCGATATATTTCACACCCCAGGGTTCTTCACGCCCGTTTTCTTTCCTTAGGCGGGACATTTCGCTGTCGCCTGCATAGTTCATATACTCAATCCACTGCTGCATTTCACGGGGTGTGCCGCTCCCAACATTCATGGCTACCACCGGTTCTGCGCCCAATATTTCTGTAAACCGGAGAAACTCATCTGTTCCGAAGCTGTTGTCTTCGATTACCATTCCCCAATGAGTGTTGAGCCGTGCAGGCCTCTGCTCCCTCGGCCCAATGCCGTCTCTCCAGTAATATTCATCTGCAAAACAGCCTCCAGGCCAACGTATGTTTGGGACTTCAAGCTGTTTTAAAGCTTCCAGAACATCGGTTCTGAATCCTTCTGTATTTGGAATTTCGGAATCTTCTCCAACCCAAACACCTCCATATATTCCGGTTCCAAGGTGTTCGGCGAAGTGCCCGTAAATATGACGGCTGATCGTACTTAATTCCTGATCGGCATTGATTATGATATGATTAACCTGTGAAATCGCAGTAAACGGTAGCAAAAATATCAAGGCCAATATTATGATTTTTATTTTTCTCATGGCGATTATGGTATTGTGTGTTGTTTAATTATTGCTCAGTATGAAACCGGTAGATTGTAACGGTCTCATAGGCTTCCCCTTCATTTAAAACCGCGGGTGGAAAATGCGGTTGATTGGGCGAATCCGGAAACAATTGTGTTTCCAGACACAAAGCGGCATACTGTGGTATCGGATGGCCGTTTCTGTCTTCTATAGTACCATCCAGAAAATTCCCGGTATATAATTGAACACCGGGCAGATCGGTGTAAACTTCCATTACCCGCCCGCTTTCTTCATGTTTGAGTGTGGCAATGTTGCGAACTCCCTGGTTTGGGTTGTTCAATACAAAATTATGGTCGTATCCCGGAGGAATCGAATCGATGCGTGTACCGATATACTCCGGAGTTCTGAAATCAAATGGTGTCCCTTCCACGTGCCTGAGCTCGCCGGTGGGAATCAGCGCTTCATTAACAGGTGTATACCGGTCTGCATGAATGGTTAAAAGATGGTCAAGAATTACTTGTGTTGGCTCACCGCTGAGATTGAAATAAGAATGGTTGGTAAGGTTCACAACCGTGGGCTTGTCGGTTGTGGCGTGATAATCAATTCGAAGCTCGTTTTCCTCCGTAAGAGTGTAGGTAACCTTTACATTCAGGTTTCCCGGATACCCCTCTTCACCATCGGGACTCAAATAGCGCAGAATCACGGAGTTTTCACTATTGTTTATTTCATAATCCCATAGTTTTTTATCAAAACCCTCAATGCCGCCATGAAGATGGTTCTCACCGTCGTTGGTCGCCAGTTGATACACTTCACCGTTCAGTTCAAACCTTCCGTTTGCAATCCGGTTTGCATACCGGCCTGTTATCGTTCCAAAATAGGGATGGCCCGCTTTGTATTGTTCAAGATTATCAAATCCCAAAACTACATCATCTATGTTGCCGTTTTTATCCGGTACCTTAATGGAGGTCACAATTCCACCATAATTGGTAATGGATACTTCCATTCTATTTTCGTTTTTAAGTGTAAACAGCTGTACTGGTCTTCCATCATCCATAGTTCCAAACTCCTCCATGTTAATTACCCGGTCATCTGCGCAACCACCTGAAATAAAGAACAGTAATGCGACAGTGCTAGCCAGGAATTGAACGGTTTTTTGTTTTATTATTCTCATTTCACATTTCACTTTGAATTAATCTGACTAAACCCCAATTATTCTCAAATTATAATGTCTTTCCCATTTAAAATGAATTTGTCTCTTACGTAATTTTTGGTAGTAATAAGGCTGGTAAAAATAGGTGTTCATCCGACACTTATTGTAAGTAAATAAACCCTTAAACATTTTGCAAGTACAAATTTTAAAAGTTGTAGATATTGAAAACTGATTTGTCCACAGGCCTGAACAGCAGCTGTGAAAACTGATAGAGGTCATTTTTCCAAACATCAAAATCGTGCCCTCCAGGCTCCACATAAAAGATGTGCTGCACGTTGTGTTCTGCTAAATAATCGTGTGTACGCCTGCTTACATGCATCAGCCTGTCTTCATCTCCGCATGAAATCCATAGCAGTTTCAATTTCTGATTTAACAAGTCGGGATTCGGTACCAATACTTCAGGGGCTTTCGTATTTGGTGCTGATGAAAATCCGCCTACCCATGCAAATGTATCAAGATTGCCCAACCCGAAATTTAATGATTGTCCGCCACCCATCGACAGGCCCGCAAGTGCCCGGTACTCACGATCATTAATAACCGGATAGGTACGTTCTATAAAAGGAATCAGATCATCAAGCAGATCTCTCTCGAAATTTGTAAAAGCCTCTACTTTTTCGGGTGCAAATATGTTTTCACCGGGACTGTCGTCTTTCATGGCACGGCCATTTGGCATAACCACAATCATCGGTTCAAGCTTATCTTCGGCATACAGGTTGTCTAATATTACCTGTGGCTGCGCATTATTAAGCCACTCCATCTCGTCGCCGCCAATACCATGTAAAAGATACAACACAGGATACGTTTGAGATTCAGAAAATCCGGGTGGGGTATAAACGACCGCCCTCCGATCTGCACCTACGGTTTCTGAATGATAATAAACCGTATCCACCTTTCCATGGCAGATATCGGTACGAAAACTGTCAAAACCTGCCGGGGCAATTATTGTTATATCCTGTGCGTAAGCAGAATAACCAGAAATCAGCATTGCAACACCCAATAGGGTTGATTTTATTATTTGTTTTTTTGATTCGTGATTTGTCATTTAAATTTTGGCTTTTTAATTAATTCATCTTTTTTGAGGAGTTAGCCATCTTCTTTGGCAACGGTTTTTTTAGTACAATGAGATCCCTCGGCTTCGTCCCGGAAAAAACACCGGGACTGCGCTCGGGATGACATATTCCTGGTAAGAAGGCAGAAGGGTTGGCACCGTGCAGCCGATGGCTGCACGGTGCCAACCCTTTCTTTCAATAAGTGTGCGATTGTCATCCTGAGCGAAAGCCACGGCAGTGCTTTTCTGTCGGGGCTGTAGTCGAAGGATCTCCCGGCTTAAGACAATAAATATTATTTTTCGTAACCCGTTAATCATCAATTCCTCTCAACCGTGTAAGCATACATTCCAAACACAGTCCCTACAAACCCACCGGCTTTTGTGGTACTCAGAATCGTTCCGTCTGCTCCCTGGTACAAACTCTGCCAATTATCTTCCTCAAGGGAATAGAAAAAATCATATTCGGCACCTCTGGCTTCTATTTTCAGGTAGTATATGTTTTCCGTGTTTTCTCCCAATTCCACAGACGCGATAATACCTTTATTATCCCCTTCTGATTTTTCAACAAACACCTCTTTTTGTCCCCGCTCATTGATGGTTACACCAAGCATGTAATAGTAATGTTCTCCCTGAAATGCAACCATTCCTGCAATATCACCTGGTTTTTCAGGTGTATAAATCATTTTGGTTGAAGCAGATCCGTACGCATGTTGTTGTCTCCGGCCGATGAAGGATGGGTTACCCAGGCCGCTAATCCCTTCAGGCCTTGCCTTTATGTGCAGGAATCCATTCTCAGAAATTTCCCACCACTCTTCCCGCGGGGTTCGGATCTTTATCCAGTAATCAGCAAGCACCGGGCTGTCAAAATAGTCGGTAAAGGTGAAATTACCATTTGCAGGGGGCACGGGTTTTTCACTTAGAGGAAGATCCGGACGCTTGAGCTTAACAGGCACAGTCTCATCACCTTCAAGAATAGTGGGCCAGCCATCTTTCCAGGTTACCGGCAGCAGAAATGTTTCACGCCCTGTGTTAAAATGAATGCCGTCGTATGGACGAACACCCAGAAATATGACCCACCACTCACCATTTTGTGTTTCCACCATATCAGCGTGTCCCACATACTCCACTGCAAATTCCCGGTGTGGAGATATATGGCGCTGTGTAAGAATGGGATTATTCTCGTAAGGAACGAATGGACCAAACGGATGTTCCCCTTTCAGTACAACCTGCGAATGTTCCGGCCCTGTTCCCCCCTCAGCAGCAGATAATATATATTCTCCATTTATATTCATCATATGCGGGCCTTCAATCCATACCGGCTCCTGAGTGATATCCACCCCGCCATCGATAATCACTTTGGCCTCGCTCACACTTTTGTTGTTCTCTATATCATACTCGCGAATCCATATCGCCCGGTGACCATCATAAAGCGGTTCATATGCCGGTGCATCATTATTCATGATGTAAACTTTGCCGTCATCGTCAAAAAAGAAGGATGGGTCGATACCTCCAACATTATCCAGCCATATTAGATCTGACCAATCTCCGGCTGGATCTGTGGCGGTAACCATGAAATTGCCACCGGCATCAACGAGCGTATTCAACACATAAAAGGTACCATCATGATAATCGATCGTTGGAGCAAAGACTCCCCTTGAGATTCCCAGGCCGTCCACCGGAAGTTGTGATGGACGATCCAGAACATGGCCAATCTGCTCCCAGTTGATCAGGTCTCTGCTGTGAAAGAGAGGAATTCCCGGAAAATAACTGAAAGATGAATGTACCATATAGTAATCCTCATCCACACGCACAATGCTCGGATCAGGATAAAAACCAGCATTGATCGGATTGATATATTCATCTTCACCCACAGTGAGGTTATGATAGATTGGATCGTTACCAACATACGTAAACCATTCAAATTTAGGATCGGATGAGGCCGTTTCTTTTGATACTGGAAATGAATCATCTGAGCATGCCTGTCCCACAAAAAACAAAAGGATGATCAACGGTAGCCACCACTTTCTGAACAAAGATATGGGTGCTATAGGTAAGCAAATATGGGATGATCTTTTGAACTGGTATTTCATATTCTTTTCCATGAATTAAAGTTTCTAATTGGGATTGAAATGCAAGCCGGATTTAATCCTGAAATAGTCGAAATCGACAAAACCTCCGGTTGTTTTGGTGGCATAATTAAAGAGGGCAAACCTGTAACCGGTAAAATGATCCAGTGTGTACCGCATCTGCAGAATATCCCCAATTTGATGCCAAGTCTCGCCATCCAGGCTGTAGAAGAACCAGGCTTTGTCGGCCAGGTTTTTAAAATCGAATGCAATACGGAGGTATACAAAATCCTGATTTAGTGAAACTGCTTCGATTTCTTCCTGCGAATCCGGCGTCCCCTTTTTCATAATCAGAAAATGTCCGTCATCTTCTTTTTTAACACCAACAAAACCGTTCGTACCCTGCAAGGCACCCAGGCCTGCGAAATCCCCATTCTGCATATTTTGAATATCCATCAAAACAGTACCTGTACACTGTGGCCCGAATGTACGTTGGGTGAGAGTATTCCGGGTTTCCACCCAGCTGGTGTCAAGCTCTGCATTAGTGAGGCGCAGGTAGCCAGCACGGTCATCGAGCGACCAGTGTTGCGGATCAGGATTGTGATTCCATTGCCAGGCCAGCGAAAGTCCCGACAAGATTGAAGTTGCATCATTGTACCGGCCCGGTCTGGCTTTGCCGTCAAATTCATCGGAAGAAACAACACCGGCATGGCTCTCAACATCCGCCTCAATATTCAGCTCTGCAGGCACTTTTCCATCGATTCCGAATAGTGG
>PWLN01000123.1 GCA_003559375.1 Balneolaceae bacterium
GGAGATCCCTTGGCATAGCCATCCCTTCGGGGCGACTACGCCCTTGCGGAAAAGCACCGCAAAGGCTTCGCTCGGGATGACAGGTTTTTTTTTAATCAAGAGGCGGCGCATGAAGATTTCGGCATGCCAGGGGCTGTCCGCGCCGCCTTTCAACACCAGATGCCACTGTCATCCCGACCGGAATCCCGACGGTGAATTTTCCCATCGGGATGCCTTCGGCGCCGTCGGGATGGAGTGGAGGGATCTCCTTGATATGGCGCGGATCAATAATAGAGAGATCCTTTTTTTTGTAAATCCTATGAACGAGGAGATTTCGCTTCGCAGGGCTCTTTTTTTGTACACGAAGTGAAAAGATGAGCTCGACTACGCCCTTGCGGAAAAGCACCGCGATGGGTCACGTTGGCAAGAGGCACAAGCCCCGCAGGGATGCCTATGGCGCAAGATGCTTGCGCCATCCGGGATCTCCTATTGAATTACGAAAAACCGACTAACCGAATGACCAAATAACCGATCTGGATTTCTCCATACACTTAGTCTGTGATCTGTTCACTCAGATACCTGGTTTTTTCAGTGCAGATTTCATCATGTTCAAATAATTTGCAGGCTGTGTCCAGAATATTCAGGTATAACAGATCTGTATTCGTTTCATCATGCGGATCAGTTAACGCGGTTACATCAGCACCGTTCATGGTATGGATCAGATAAAGTACGCTTCGTTCGAGGCCTGAACTGAAAAAAGTTGCCTTATTTCCGTAGTCTACATCCAATGTTCTTGCATACTGTGCGAGTTTCATCTGTCCGGCAAGATTATAAATGGCATAATGCAGCGGACGAGTTCGCCGCATTTCCAGTTTTTGTCTTCCTGATGGAGATAGCTGCCTGCGCAGCCTTACCGTAGATATTTCCTGCAGATGCCGTTCTGCAAAATCAGTGCGGCCGGTTAACATTGCATAAGCTACAACCTGTACATCATACCATGTACCGTGATTGTTGCCTGACCTGATTTCAGTTTGGCCGAATTCACTATCAATAAGCCAATTCAAAAATTCGGAAAACCATGATATAAGGCCGGTTTCAAGCTCATGGTTCCAGTGCGCAGAAACCGTAAGAGGCCGGATTGATTCTGCAACACGCACAAGCCACCATCCGTCGATAATACCGTATGAACGCCCGGTGTTTACACCTTTAACCATTTGTGCATTCTCCAGATGCGGAAGCATTTTGGTCTCTTCATTTATAAACCATGTGTAAAGTTGCTCCAAAGCTTTACCGGCATACTTTTCACTCCCGGTTAGCAGATATGCATTGGCCAGATATTCGATTCGCCTGGCCATATTGATTAATATGGGAAGATGAGATGCATCCGATCGGGTTTCCGGGTTCACATTTCCGTCGATCCTGATGTAGGGCAGACCATCCTGAGTTGTAGGGTTTGGCCACCAGTAACATGCCAGGCTTACATATGTGCCCGGAGTATCTGAATCTTGATGCAGGGCACTATTTACAAGTGCAAGTGCCGGTAATTGCATGATAGAATCGGCAATACCGATGAGTTGATTATGATACAGCTCAGTTATTGCAGATTCAGAAATGAAAGAAGAGGTTCTTTGAATAGGATCATTTCCATTTCGGCAAGCCGTAAACAGAAAAATGAAGCCATAGAGAATCCAGAGAAATTGAGCTTTAAAAATTTGCATGAAAGAATCGTTTAGCTTCGTAAATAAGATACGGCTTCCCGGATACGGGATTTGGAGAACTTTTTGGATCTGGCCTGGTTGTCGGGGTTCTGTGCATTGGGATGCAACGCTGACAGATCCAGTGGGTGCTGTCAGGTTGCGGGATTTGAAAATTTCTGTAAAAAAAGAACAAACGGTTATGAAAGTTTACCGTCTAAGAGGTGAATCACATAAAACAACTAATGGAGAGGTACATGAAAACATTATTAATTATACTCATTTTTTCAGCAGCTTCTGTTACTCAAATCTTTGCACAACAGCGGGGAGCCGGTACGTATGGAGCGCATCAGCTTATTATACAGTATGCTGATGAACTTGGCTTATCTGAAGATCAGAAAAAGGAAATTGCAACAATTTCTCTTGAAGCGCGTCAGCAGTTTCGTGGAACGGCACGCGGACAGCGCGGTTCATTGCGGGGTACGCGTGCTGATGGGCGCAGAACCGGAATCCAAAGAGGAGAATCCACACGTTTTGAACGCCAAACCGGCCAAAGACAGCCTTTAAACACTGAGATACTTGGTGTTTTAAACGATCAGCAAATGGAAAGGCTTTCGAGCATTATGACTGAAAGAGCTGAAAATGCACATGAATTTCGTACATTAAGAAATCAGCTGATGGTAAGCAATGCTGGAATCGAAGGTGAAAAAGCAGCCAGGGTTCTGGAAATATTAAATCAGCGCAGTGAACTACAGCTTGATTGGGCCAAACAGCGAATTTCAGGCACTGATACGGAAGAATTTGATCGTGATGCATGGAGTGAATTGCAGGCTGAAACAAGGCAACTGAATGTTGATTTAAGGAATTTGCTTACGGTTACTGAATATCAGCAGCTTATGGGCTACTGGGGCAGTCAAAGATTGGAAGCCCGAAGCCAGGAACGAAGGCCGCGTCGGGGTAACAGATAGATAAAACCGGCGGAACGATGGAGATTCTATGGGTAATACCGGAAAAAATGATTTCGATAAAATTGTTGAAGAAAATTACCCGCGGCTCCATCGTTCAATTTCCGCCTATCTGACAGGTAGTTCGGTGGATCCGGATGATATTCTCCAGGAAACATTTTTAAAAGCCTGGAAAAACATCGGGGGATTCAAAGGAGGGTCAGGCATTTATACCTGGCTTTATTCAATCGCCCGCAATTTATGTATAGATGAGTTCAGAAAACGAAAATATGAAAAGCAGATCAGTAGTAAACCGGTTGAGGAGTTTGAACTTGCGTGGGACCAGTTTACAGGCCAGGACAACCGTGAGGAAATTCTGCTCTTGAGAAAAGCAATCTCTGAGCTGCCGGAACTGCTGAAAACCATTGTAATACTGAAATCGATTGACGGTTTAACCTATCCCGAAATCGAAGAAATAACCGGTGTGAATCAACAAACACTTAAAAACAGGATGTTCAGGGCAAGGAAAGAACTTGCAGAACTCCTGAAAAATATGGGAGTTGACCTGTCATGAATAGAACCGAACTTATAATACGAATTACAGATGCCTCCGATGGCATTCTGACACCAGATGAACTTCGGCAGCTTGAAACCGATCTTCAACAATATCCTGATTTGATGTCAGATTATAAGGCCATTATGAAGTTACCAGAACTGGATCCGGTTTATCCGCAAGCCGGCCAGGCACACTTCACTGGCAGAATAGCAGCAATCCAAAATCAAATTGCCGCAGCAAACAGGGCGCCACAAGGTGAACCACCGGTTTTCTATGAACTAAGCCTGCTCTGGTTTAAAAAATATGCGCTGGCGGCCTCACTTTTAATTGTAGCCCTTACATCTGTCTCCACATGGCTGCAATCTGGAGAAGAATATGTTGACTCAGCAGTTATGATGGATGAATTTTTCTATCTCGCGGATGAGAATGAAGCAGATGCATACGTGATGTATCTGGACGAATTTTACTTTTGATTAAAACCATTATCATGAACGCAAAAGCAAAGGCAATTTTAGCATTTATTACCATTTTTTTACTGGGCATGATGGCCGGTTATTTTTTAAATAACGTTTTTCACAAAACCGCTTCTCCAATATTTTCAGAGAGGGGAGCAGAGCGTTCACACGTCGAAAGCCCCGGTTTCCGGGATAGAGGTCAAACCCGGATGCAACCCGACAGCGACAGACGCCGCCAGTGGATAGAGAACCATTTTACTGAAAGACTGGATCTGCAGGAAAATCAAAAAAATTCCTTTTTTACAAGGATTTCAGAATACAATAGCGGGGTCAGAGAAAAAATCAGTGATTTCAGGAATCACGAAAGAGATATGCTGAGGGAGTATTATATGGAGTTCCGGCTGGATGTTTCGGCTTATTTAACAGAAGAACAGCTCGCCAGGCTCGATGAGATGGTTCATCCAGATTCCGTTCACCGAATGAGAATGGAACGGCTCAGGTCTGGCAGAAGCCGGTGAGCCGTGAAGATTATTCATGGGTTCATTTTTCTAACAGACCGCCTACCCCATGATTAAGTAAGTAGAGGATTCTGATTTCTTCTGTACTCAGAGCCCTATCAAAAATGGCAAGTTCATCAAAAAAACCGCGGTAATTATAACCGAGCCAGATGGCTATTTCATCAGGTTCCCATGAATAGGTTTGTTCGCGGTTATCAAGAGAGCCGGCAAATTCTCCGTTGATATACCCTCGCACAGATCCGTTTGCTTTCCCTGTATTAAAGTTTCTGAATGTAAAAGCGACATGCACCCACTCATCACGGGTAAAGATATTGCCGGTGAGGTCAATCATCGGGCGTTCCTCAATAGGCACATCATCCCATTCACGAAACTCCGGATCCCAGATCTCCCTGTCGGGGAAAAAAGCGAAGCGGAAAATACGGGGTGATTCATCTGTAAAATCGACAAAAAGTGCGCCGTCATTCCATGCCCGTGTAGTGAGCTGAATTGGGTCGGAAAAGCCATCATGAAGATCATCATCCGGAGTAAGGCGCAGCCAAAATGATACGGTTCCTTCCCATTCGGAGTTAGAATAGAAAAAATTATTGTTACCCTTATAGAAATAGACCGGGGTGTAGGAATTGTCAATCCAAAGAGCATTACCATAACGCCCTTCAGCTTTCAGGATCTGAAAATGAGTAGCCTGAACATCAAAGGGAACAGCCTCAGCCCGACGGCTCCACGATGGGGCAATATACAGAGAGGAATCTCCTGCCGAGAAATCTGCATGGTGCCCGTGGTCGAATGAAGCAAAAAAGGTTAATGACTGAACTAAACTTTGTTCACTATCTGACAGCCCAGTGCAATTCAGAACACTGGCAAACAGGAATAAAAAGATCAGATATATGAAAACAGGGTTTTTCATTTTGAATTAAGATTTTCAGGTAAGATAGTAAAGTCTTAATTCAAAATATTATGCGTGAACCGGATTCAGCAGAAAATGAATAGAATCCAGTAAGTCAGTTCTTGAAACAGGCTTGTTAAGCAGTATTGATTTTTCAAAATTATGGTTCTGAATACACTGGTCTTTATCATTAACTGCGGTGATGAATATGACAGGAACATCATAGAGTTCCCTTACTTTCCTGGCAACTTCAAAACCGTTTAAATTACCTTTCAGAAATATATCAATTAACAGAATAGATGGCTTATGTTGAATACCCCCCTCAATCGCTTCTGGCCCTTAACTATATATACCTGAAATTTCAAATCCCTCATTCTCAAGTATTTTTTTCAAAACGGTAGATTGAATTAAGCAATCTTCTACTATAATGGCCTGTTTTTTCATATAACACTGATTCAAAGAAAAAATTGAATCCCCAAAAATTTAGTAATACCCCAAAAAGCCAACCAATACCTGAAACTATAAATATCAGAAATTCAGTTCTCACTGAAATTTATGAAATAACAGTATTTGATATCATTAGTTTTTATTAATGATTTGAATAATCGTAAACAATACAATTTTGGAAGCGATTTTAGTTAATTCATACTGTTTGCCTTATTAATTAAGTTGCCTGATATTTTAATATTGAATTACTTTTTATGTTTTGAGTGTTAAAGGTTCATTTTTTGAAACCCTGATGGTATCTATTTCGTTATAAGCTATCTAAGACAAATCCGGCAAAAATGAACAACCTCTTACCTGAAGGCCGGTTAATGATATCAGGAATAATCAACAAACAGGAAATTGAAATAAACTATGAAACCGAAACTAATTTTAATGATGACGATAATTTTTTCGTTATCGTTATTCAACTATAATGAGGGAATTAAGGCACAGGGCCAACAGGCAACTCAGATAGCAGGCAGCATAATTGAGGCTGTGAATCAGATTGATATTGTAAGCTTAAACGTACTGCTTGCCAGCGATGCAGATATTGAAGCTGTTGACGGAAATGGCAATACCCCGTTGATGCTTGCATCGAAAATCGGAAACCTCAGAATGTTTCGCATTATAATGGCACATAATCCAAATATAAATGCAAGAAACAAATTCAATGAAACTGCGTTAATGATAGCTGCAGAACATGGACAGGCCGAGATTGTAAGAATTTTGCTTCAAAACGGGGCAAACCGATATGTACGGAACCAATCAGGCCTTACGCCTGCCGAGCTGGCAAGGAGAAACGGACATTCCCAGATTATAAACTTACTAAGAGATCCCAACGAAACACCTCTTTCGAGATAAACAGAGGTGAATCCCCATACGTAAGCCCTGTGTTGCTGAAGCGACACGGGGCTTTTTTTATCCAAGACCAGAGAACTTTTGATAGCGCAAGCCGTTGATTGAAAACTGAAAAACAGAGTAAGTGGGAAGTTGTTCTACCCATCGGGATGACTACACAGCAGATTTCAGATTACCAATCTCAATGTTTTTTATTCATATTCCGGCCCAAAACAACGCGCCCCCCACTTACTCCGTTCTTCTGTTATTCTGTTTATCCCCTTCTTTCTTATCTGAAACCAAAACGATATTATTCTTACTCGGATCTTTTTCAATCACCTAAGAAATTGTATATGCTGAAACTGTCGTGCGCCCCACATCTTCTCTTCCTGCTTTTTTTCCTGTATTTAACCGATGATCTTTTTTCGCAAGAGCGGGGGATGCAGCCGGAGGATTATTATCACTTTCAGTTTGTTTCTGATCCCCAAATATCCCCAAACGGCTCTCATATACTGTTTACACGATCCGTGATTGCCGATGATAAACGGTCCCGTGAATCAGCCATTTGGATCGCCAGCACCAACGGAGACGATGAGCCACGGGTTTTTACTTCAGGCAAAAATGACCGCTCTCCAAGATGGTCGCCCGATGGCAGCAGGATCGCATTTCTTGCAAACCGGGATGGCGAAACCAAAATCTGGATAATCCCCTTTGGCGGAGGTGAAGCCAAACCGCTGTTCAGCTCCGGATATACGATTTCGGGTTTCGTGTGGTCGCCATGCGGCAGCCGGCTGCTTCTAAGCCTTGGCAAGGATCTGGACCAGGATGATGAAAAGAATAATGACGAGCCTAAGCCGGATGTCAGAATTGTAACCACGTCACTTTATAAAGGAGACAGAACCGGAATTTTACCCAACCGGAGAACTCACCTGTGGGTCTATCATATCGCGTCCGATTCGCTGCAGCAGCTTACCTGGAGCGTCAACTGGAATGCCGGTTCTCCCTCATTTTCACCCAACGGATCATCGGTGATCTACCATGCCAACCCGGATGAAGGTGACTATGAAGGCTCGTATAATGCCGATCTTTTTGTGATACCGGCCGACAGCGGAGCTGTGAATCAGCTTACCCGTACAGAATCAAGATCCACATCGCCGGTATGGTCGCCCGATGGCAATACCATCGCGTTCAGTTATCTGGAAGGGAGGTATGAAAAGAAAACCATCTACCTGGTGAACAGTGATGGTACCGGAAAGCGAAATGCATCAGATGAGCTGGATCTTATTCCCGGCAACATTAGCTGGAGTACCGACAGCCGTTATCTCTATTTTGAAGCAAACGACAGGGGAGGAGCTGGCTTGTTCAGGCTAACCCTTGAAACAGGAGAAATTGAACCGGTAATCCGCGGACGATTTTCTGTGGGCAGTGTGTCCTATTCCGTTGGCCGGGAACAAATCGCTTTCCTAAAGCACAGCGAAACGATGCTTCCTGAAGTATGGACTGCATCTGCTCCCGATTACAAACCGGTTCAGGTTACCCGCCTGAATCAAAACCTTCTCGATTCCCTCACACTGAATCATCTTGAAAGCTTTTGGTTTGAAAATGATTCGGGTGGCAGCTCCCAGGGATTTCTGCTGAAGCCGGTTGACTGGCAGGAGGGAGGATCTTACCCGCTGGTACTGAACATCAAAGGCGGGCCCGGCGGAATGTGGGGGCATCAGTGGTTTCATGAGTTTCAGATGTTGGCGGCCCGCGGATATGCCGTTTTTTTCACCAACTACCGTGGCAGCCACGGGTATGGATTTGACCATCAGAGCGCGGTATTCCAGGATTACGGAGGAGCCGATTACCGCGACAATATCGACGGCCTGCAGGCTGCCCTGGAACTCTTTCCATGGATCGACCGGAATCGCCTTTATATCACAGGCGGCAGCCATGGCGGATTTCTCACTAACTGGATCACCGCGCATCACCCTTACAAGTTCCGGGCAGCCGTGACCCAGCGAAGCGTGAGCAACTGGATTTCTGAAGCCGGAACACAGTCGTTTGTGCCGCAGGCCATGCGTGAAGAATTTGGTGGCACCCTCTGGGAAAATTTTGACCTGTACTGGGAACGATCGCCGCTGAAGTATGCAGACCGGGTGAAAACACCGACACTGATTATTCACAGCGATAGGGATCAGATCACACCGATAGGTCAGGCAGAAGAGTGGTATTATGCCTTGAAAATCAATAATGTACCGGTAGAAATGGCTATTTTTCAGGGAGAAGGGCATGATCTTTCAAGAACAGGCACGCCTGTTAACCTGGTGAAACGGCTGAATTTGATACTGGAGTGGTTTGAGAAAAACGGGGGAATAAACAGACGAACAGAGGAACCGCCCCGAAGGGATCCCCATGGGAATTAACAGATGAACGGAAGAAGGATTTTTTGTGCACATTCCGCGGCAGAACAACGCCTTGAATATTAATATCCAATATCGAATGTCGAATGTCGAAGGGATGTCCATCCCTAACATAGCTTGACCACAAAATACAAAGCTATGAACCTAAGAAAACTTCGAAAGCGAAAAACGTACAGTGAACAAATCAAACGAAAAGCCGTTGCTGATTTTCGATCTGGCCGCCACACAGCATTAGAGCTGGCTGATTTGTATCATTGTCATCATCAAACGATCTATAATTGGATCTATAAATATTCACCAGCGGATTCCCCGCGCATCAATGTTATTGAAATGAGTCAAAGCGCCGATCACACCATCAAATCCCTTCAAGACAAAATTGCCAATCTGGAACGCGCCCTGGGGCAAAAACAGATTCAAATTGATTTTTACCAGAAGATGCTCGAGCTGGCCGAGAGCGAGTATGATCTGGATTTAAAAAAAAATTCTTCTTTGAATCCATCGAGTGGTTCCGCCACAACAGGAAAATGATCGGTTATAGTTTGAACGCTCTTTACCAGGTGATCGGCATCAGCAAGCAAGGCGTATGGGATCATTTTCGCCGTGAGGCTGCCGAGCTGGAGATGATCCGACGTGTGATTGGCCAGGTGGACAAGCGCCGCCAGGATCACCCCGGGGAGGGCCTGGAGAAGCTCTATTGGAAGATCCAGCCTGAGGGGCTGGGCCGGGACAAGTTTTGCCAGGTATTCATGCAACTGGGTTATGGCCTCACTCGCAAGAAAAACCCGCTGCGCACGACGATCCCTGCTCATAAGGTCTATAAGAACCTGATTGAAGGGCGGCTGGTGAGTGGGCCCAACCAGGTCTGGCAAAGCGATATTACCTACATCAAGGTAGGGGATCGTTTTTACTATCTGACCTTTATCATCGATGTCTATACGCGCTGTATTGTCGGCTATGCCCTCAGCAAGAACCTTCGTGCTGAGGCCAATATCCGGGCCCTGGAGATGGCCCTGCAGGGGCTGGACCGGGAGCAACTCCGCGGGCTGGTGCATCATTCGGACCGGGGCAGTCAATATACCGATGGTGGGTATTTGAAATTACTGCGAAGCCATGAGATCCACATATCGATGGGTCGCAAAGCCCAGGACAATGCCTTTGCCGAGCGGGTCAATGGGGTCATTAAAAACGAGTATCTGATCCCTCGCGCTCTGAAGAGTTATGGGCAGTTGCAGTACTACACCCGGCAAGCCGTAGCAGACTATAACACCCAGCGCCATCATGGGGCCCTGGGGCGATGCAGCCCGAAGGAGTATGAGCAGCTCTGGGGGCAATTGCCCCCAGAGCTGAGAAAGGTGGAAGTGATTCGATCGGAAAAAACACCAAGGTTTTTGGAGGCTAGCCTCCAAAGTGATGCCATTGACACTGCGTGTCAATATTCATATTGTATAATAAATCTAAACTAACAATCCTTAATAACGGTCAAGCCAATTCAGGGATGGTCA
>PWLN01000080.1 GCA_003559375.1 Balneolaceae bacterium
CGATCGATCCGGCAACCGGTGACCCTCAGTACTGCTTCATCAGTGACACCGAATCACTCATCGTCGAATTCAAGCGTCAGGCCCATCACCTCGCGCGGTTGTCGGGCAAGGAGATGTGATCAGGTTCACGGCAACCAATCGTTCCCAAACTGATCGTTTCTACTTTCGTTGACAACATTCACGCCTGCAGAGACACGACCATGATCACCATCACCACCCAACGCGCCTTGATCGCCATCGGCCTCATCGCCGTGGTGTACTGGTTTGCACGAACCAACGGCTGGACCGGTCCCGGTGCCTACGTGCCGATCGTCGAAGAGCTGCTCGTGCCGGCGGTCATCCTCGTGTCCGCATGGGGGCTGTATCGCCTTTCGAAAGGAGGCCAGCAGTGAGAATCCGACCACTGGCCATCTGGATCATTGGCATCATCCTGCTGCTGGCGTTCTGGCCGGCGCTGGCGGCACTGTTCAACGCGCTGTCCCTACCGCTGCCGGCGATGCGTGGGCGCATGACATGGATCGACGTGATGTTCTTGATCGCGCTCGGGCTCCTCGCGATTCGCGTCCTGGCCATGCGCCGGCCGGTGATCCGCCGTGTTGTTCGAGCGCCGCGGGAGGATGCGCCATGAGGCAAATATACGAACTGTTCCTTGCACTCGGGCCGGCCTGCGGCATCTTGCTCGGCATCATCATCTTTTTGCGCGGCGTCATCGCGGCTGGGTTCATCCTGCTGTGGGACATCTTTGTCGTCGCGTTCGAGCGGCTTCGATCGTAACGAACTCACCTGTCATGTTCTTTCACCTCCATCCCCTCGCATTCTGGAGTGACGACAATGGAACTCATCGCCCTGCAAGCGTTCTTTGCATTCATGATCCTGATCATCAGCGGTGCGATCGCCTACGAGGTCGTGCAGATTCTCGCATCGTTCTGGGATCCGATTGTTGATGCGTGGAACGGCCCGCGTCCCAAGCCCAAGTGGCGATGGCGCGGTTCACAACGCACGAATACTCCTCCGAGCGCAACGCAATCACCAACCGGTGAGAAGCCGCACCGTCCATCCACACCGAACCGTCCGCACAAGCCCTCATCCTCGACTGGCGCCAGAAGTCTCATCAAACGGTTGTCTCCAAACGCACGGCGTCCTGACCGTTGAGTCGTCCTGGCTTCTTTCCCATCAATATCTTCGCGGCTTTCCCAAACGTCACACGTAAAACAGAGAAGTTGTTCCTCTTTCCCGCCCTCCATTCCCCCGCAACCCGAAAACCACGAAAGGAGTTTTTGACATGGCTGTAACGATGAGCAAACGCGGCCCCATCCCGCCCACATCCAGGATCCACAAAGGCATCCTGACCGCGATCAATGGCCTCGATAAGCCCTTGCAGGGCAAACACGGCGAGTACCTGCGCTTTGAGTTCGACTTTGTCTGCAAGGAGTACGCCAACTGGACCGCGTCCGTGATCACCTCATGCGTTCTGCACGAGCACAGCAAGCTCGGTGAATTTGTCCGCGGCATGATCGGCGATGAGGCGTTCGAGAAGCTCGATGATGGCACCGATGTCTCCGACCTGCTGAAGAACCTCATCGGCGAGTCCTTTGACATCGTTATCGATCATCGCACTGCCGAGCACGGTTCGACGTTCATCGACGTCATCAGCGCAAGCCGCTACGACCGCGATTGATCCATTGGCCGAATGGCCGAAAGGTCGTTCGGTCACTTTGTCCTGACCGTTTGCGTGACCGTCAACGGAGTCCCGGTGTGATCGATATTCGCCGCAAAGACGATCTCATCCCCATCCGCGAAGTGCCGGATCACTTGCCGCGCCACAACGGCAAGAAGATCCACATCAGCGCCGTCTATCGCTGGATGCAGCGCGGCCGCAACGGTGTCACCCTTGAGTACATCCAGATCGGCGGCCGACGCTACACGACGGCCGAAGCTCTGCAGAACTTCTTCGAAGCGGCAAGCAAGCAGCCGCAACCGCGTATCGAATCACCGCGTGAACGCACCGCCCGCGCGGAACGCGCCCATCGCGAAGTCGAGCGCCTGCTGTATCCCAACGGCAACTCGCGCCGCGTTGGATGACGCTTCTTCAACAACCCATAGAATCGAAGCACTGCGCAGCCGGCCGTCGATCAGTCCGCGGCGAGCGTGACTTGTGCGATAGCAGACGAGCGATATGCTTGCCCGCTTTGCCGCGCAGTTGTGGCCCGGTCGCTCTACCGTTTTATACCGTTTTGAATTTTTGATACCGCGTTTTTGAGCCAAAAACGGCGATCGGATGCGATGACTTGCAAAACTCAGAAAACGCGCTAAACTCTATAAAAATAGTGGTTTTGAGACAATCAGAGAGGTTCTTCTGGACCGGATCACACCCGTGAGGTCACTGGTTCGAGTCCAGTATCGCCCATTGGTAGAGATAAGGCACGGGGGCACGGAGGCACGGAGGGAGGGTGATGGGGGGAAATGACGTAGTCACGGGGCCAAAGTGACGTAGTCACGGGGGCAAAGTGACGTAGTCAC
>PWLN01000012.1 GCA_003559375.1 Balneolaceae bacterium
GTTTCCAGTCAAGCCTAAGATAAAAGTTGTGGATGAATGTATGCATACCCTGAGTTATTTTGATACGATATGATACGAAAATATTTGATAATGATACGACGAAATTTTCGCTTTTTCTTCTGCCCGCGAAGCGCACGCCTTTTACTCCCTATTTGGGCCAGTATATTGGCAGTTTGAACGTAAAGGCCAAAAAGGCCGGTTCACTAAAACCATAGAAAAATATTTAACATCGAATGAGAGTGTCGGGAAGTAATGAATCATAAATATTGTTGATATAAATCAACAAAAAAACTATTTTTTGTGGAATTAAAACTGCAATAAAATTATATTTTGCAGATAAATATCAACAATTATGGATCCACTATATTCATTCCATACCAATGTACTCAGGCAGGTTGCCCGATCTTTTTTCAGGTTTCTTTATAAAGAAATGAATTGGGACCAGCGAATGTTGGCTATAAAAGGTCCGAGGGGCTCGGGTAAAACAACATTGATGCTTCAGCATATGAAGTATGATCTGAAAATGCCGGCTAACCGGGCATTGTATGTCTCGGCAGACCATTACTGGTTTTACAACCATAATCTCTATGAAACAGCCGAGAGTTTTTATCTGAATGGGGGAAGGGTCCTGTTTATTGATGAAGTTCACAAATATCCGCTATGGTCGCGGGAACTGAAAAATATCTATGACGGGCTGCCCGGTTTAAAAATCGCCTTTTCGGCGTCATCCGCTCTGGATATTTATCGGGGCGAAGCGGACTTGAGCAGGCGGGTCATCACATATAATCTGCCCGGAATGTCATTCCGTGAATATTTACTGCTGAAAGGTACATCAGAGATGAAACCGCTGTCTTTTCATGACATCGTAACATACCACGAAGATCTCGCGAAAGAGATTTCATCCCAAATTCGGCCGCTGCCGCATTTTCATGATTACCTGAAGTTTGGATATCTGCCCATCATTACCGAAAGCCGGGAGGATGAAATACCTCTCCGGCTCAACCAGGTAATAAATACGGTTATTGAATCAGATCTTGCATATACAGAAGGCTTTGACTCCGGCACATCCATAAAGATGAAAAAACTACTGGGTGTCATTGCAGAATCTGTTCCTTTTAAACCAAATGTATCTGCACTGGCACGAAAAATGGATGTGAGCCGTGAATCTATTTATCAGTGGTTCACATATCTTGAAAAAGGTGGCTTGATACGTACGATCAGACAAAAAGGAAAGGGCGTCTCAACCCTACAAAAACCCGACAAGGTTTACCTGGAGAATACCAATCTCGCTTATGCTCTTAAAAAGAACCCAGATATAGGTTCCATCAGGGAATCTTTTTTGATGAATCAACTGGTTAATGCCGGGAATGTTGTTGAGCTTCCGGAAAGAGGAGATTTTTTTACGGAAGAAGTGACGATTGAAGTGGGTGGCAAGCATAAAACGGATGAACAAATCAAAGATCTTTCAAATCCCATTATCGCCGCAGACGATATTGAGGTTGGATATGCAAATAAAATTCCCTTGTGGCTGTTCGGATTTCTCTATTAAATATCGAAATCTTTGAATATCGAACACCGAATATCGAATATCGAATATCGAAGTCTGATAAATATCGCCCCGAAGGGATCCCAATGGGAAATACTGAACATCGATTGAGGCCACTTCGACATTTCCCATCGGGATCCCTTCGGGGCGATATTCGTTATTGGGTGTTCGATATTTAAACACATTTTTTTGTCCTGAAAATAGTATCATGAATTATGAACCGATTGCTCCTTTTGTTGCTCACCGTCACACTGGCATTTCTTGCCTCGTTTTGTACTGAACCCTCAGAAACCTTTTTTATTCAAACCGCTGCCATTCCGGATGGCTACACGCATGAGCAAAAGGTGGAACTGTCGGCCAGGGTGCTTCCGCATCCGCGGCAGATGTTGTGGTTTGAGGATGAATTTTTTGGTTTCATCCATTTTGGGCCGAACACGTTTACCGGCAGGGAGTGGGGCAATGGCCGTGAAGAACCCGAATTGTTTAATCCAACCGATCTGGACACCGGTCAGTGGTGCAGGCTGATGAGTGAAGCGGAAATGAAACGGGTTGTCATGGTTGCCAAACATCATGAAGGCTTTGCCCTGTGGCCATCGCGCTATACCACCCATTCGGTAGCATCGTCTCCATGGAAAAATGGAGAAGGCGATCTGATCCGCGACCTGGCAGAGGCGTGCCGGGAATATGGTATACGTATCGGCATCTATCTCTCTCCCGCCGATCTTTACCAGATTGAAGCACCGGGTGGGTATTATGGTAATGGCAGCGAGTTCACTCTCCGCACCATTCCGCGGCACGTGGAAGGGCGGCCGTTTGATGATGACCGGACCTTCACCTACCTGGTGGATGATTATAATGAATACTTTCTGAATCAGCTTTTCGAACTTCTCACCGAATATGGTCCCATTTATGAAGTGTGGTTCGACGGCGCCAATCCGCGTCCGGGTACCGGCCAAACCTACAATTACGACGCCTGGTATGATATGATCCGCAA
>PWLN01000087.1 GCA_003559375.1 Balneolaceae bacterium
GGAGCGGAGCAGAAGTCCCGACAAACATGTCGGGGTGCTCCGAGCGGTAGAGATTCCCGCGAAGCGAAAAGCTGGAGCGAGTGCGACAGTACTGACACTATATTATCAGATGTACTAAAAATTTAAAACAGAACAAATTTTAAACGAAAGAATGAATAATTATATAGATATGAATGAAACGTTACAGATATCACAAGATTTACAAAGAATGACTGAAAATGAGCGGGAAGAAATGATCAAGCTTGGAATACTTTCAGAAGAAGAGGAGTATCAGGAGTACATTTTACCTGCAATACATGATACAAGGCCTCCAATAGAAAAGAAAGCTGTGCAGGCACCTTGTGTAATTAACGAAGCTTTCAATTACCAACGGCCGTCTTCATTTTCAAGAGCCATACGGCTCGACCTTGGAAGCTATACGGTATTATTGATTTCCGGTACAGCGAGTGTAAATGAAGACGGAAAAGCGGCTCACATCGGCGATTTCAGGGCGCAGTGCTGGCGTACCTTCCGAAATATAACTGAATTGCTTCAGGCAGAAGATATGTCATGGCATGATATAGTGCGTACTTCATGCTATCTGAGGGATATTGAAAGGGATTATAAAGACTTTAATGAAATCCGCACCCAGTTTTATACCTGGTTAAAGTTAGACCCGTTGCCTGCAAGCACAGGAATTCAAGCGAGGTTGTGCTGGGAAACCTTACTGGTTGAGATTGAAGCCATAGCGATTTGTAAAAATAAATAAAACAACAAAAACCCATGAATAAGCAAAAGCTTCCCTGGATCTTATTGGTAATCTATTTTTGGGCCGGGCAACTGACGGTTCTGAATGCTCAAAATCCAACATTTGCCAATACACCACCTGAGATTTATCCATTCAGCAATTTCATGACACCCCATTATATGTTTTTCGAAGAAAGACATCCTTATCTGGGTGCTGCGAGGGAATACGAAACCCCAACAGATGTTGAGACAGTGAAAATCGGTTTCATTGGCCCATTGGAAGGTGGTGGTTTTTACTATACCGAAAGCGGCCATGATATGCTCAGGGGTACGATCATTGCTGTAGAAGAAGCGAATAAAGCAGGCGGGTACAACGGAATCCCCTTCGAATTAATCGCAAGGAATGATATCGGTTTGTGGGGTGCATCAGGTGATGAACTGGTAACCCTTTATGATATGGGTGCTGTAGCAGCAATCGGATCCATCGACGGAAACAATTCACACGTAGCAATTCGGGTAGCTCTTAAACTGGAAATTCCTATGGTGAATACTGGCAGCACAGACCCAACTCTTACAGACACGCGGATACCATGGGTTATCAGAACCAACCCGGACGATCGTCAGTTCAATTTTGCCATATTAAATGAAGTCTACAATGTAAGAGGCTACAGACGGGTGGCAGTGTTACGTGCTAACAGCCGCTATGCCAGGGTGGGTACAAGGGCATTTGTTGACGGTGCAACAAGGCTCGGCTATCCCGTAACGATTCGCCAGGTGTTTTTACCCGGTGAGACAGATTTTGAACAGTATCTCGAAATGATTCGACTTGCTGATGTTGAGGCAGTTGTATTATGGGGAGAAGTGGATGATATAGCTCGAATTGTTAAACAAATGCGGGCTTCCGGAATGGAGCAGACCATATTCAGTTCGGATAAAGTTGTTTCAGATACATTTGTGGAACTTGCCGGGGAAGATGCTGAGGGGGTGGTTGGAGTATTTCCATATAATCCTCACAGCGGAAATCCTGAATTGGCTGAGTTTATTCGAAAGCATGAAGAACATTTTGGCTTTGCTCCAGGACAACTTGCAGTACTTGCTTATGATGGGACAAGGTTGCTTTTGGATTCCATCCGTAAAGCGGGTTTAAATAAAGCCCTTATCCGGGATGAAATAACATCCATAGAGGCCTATGATGGCATAACCGGAAGGGTTGTGCTCGATGGCTCCTGGAATAATGTTAGCCCGGTATGGCTTGCCGAATATCAAAACGGTGAGTTCCGGTTTTGGCAGTATGAGTGGACTCGTAATGAGTGAAAAGCTGGAGCGTGAGCGTAAGTCCCGTTAAACATGTCGGGATGAAAAAGCTGGAATGGAGCGGAAGACCCGATAAGCATGTTGGATAGCCATTCCATCATGCTATCATCATTGATCACGGAATGATCCTGAGCTCTGAAAGAGCGGCCATCATCAGCATCGTGAAACGCGCTATGATAGAAGTAGCAGTACCCGCAGGAAGCCCCATCGTGGGCGTAATCCATTCAATTGTTTTACCAGAAGAAAAGACTTCCGAAGTCTCTCCATTTTTTATTAAAAAAACCGGTATCTGAATTTGTAAGGGTTTCATTATGAAATCCGAAAGACTTCGGAAGTCTGAGACAGCCGGCAGCGACAGATCAGGGTGCCTTAGATGGCGTTGACGGGGATCACTCTACGCATCATCGGAATAGCCATCATCCCCTTTGTTCGTTCCCGGCCGATGACGGGTTTGCGCCGTCGATGACCCGGGGCGACGTTCGCTTGCATTCGCGGCGCTCACTCTGCCCCGGGCTGTGTGATTGCGCCCCTTCAGGGCAGGTTAAAATATCGCCCCGAAGCTTGTTAAAAACCAATCCCGGAAAGAAACTCTCCCTTTTTCAAAGAGGATCGGGGGTATTTCAGGATCGTCGAATAAATGGCCGCAGTTTTAGTTAAGAAGTTGTTTATGCCATAAAAGTTATCCGCCTGAAGTTGGTGGGGTAATAGTATTTTGCGTTTTATTCAATTTGTTAAATTTCCATCAGCCATCTGTCCTCAAAGTAAGTTTAACCTGGCTAATCCACAAACTTATACAGTTGTCTATACAACCAATGAAAATCAGTCATATCAGTCTGAATATGAAGTATTTTTTTCAAAAAAGACTTTTATTTATGGAAGGGCTTTTATATTATTGTATTAACTATTTGTTAAGTACTTATTAAAATGTAAGTGCTTACATGAGTCCTTAATCAGAAACATAAAACGAAATCTATGAATGGTTTAAAGCTACGGAAAAGAAACTTTTCCATCTTTCGTATGCTTCACTCTTCTATTTCTGAAGAACTAAAAGCAAAAGTACCGGTTTTGATGATTAAATCAATTTTGGTCTTTGCGCTTGTTTTCGGATTTAGTTTTGCAGATACATACGCACAGGAAAGAGTTGAAGTAACAGGTACTGTTACTGATGCATCAGATGGCTCTGCGCTACCAGGGGCCAGTATCATTGTGCAGGGGTCAGCAGATTTGACCGGCTCAATCATTGGTACAACATCAGGAATGGACGGAACATTTTCATTGAGAGTTCCACCTGAACTGAACGTTCTTGTCGTTTCTTTCATCGGGTACATTTCCCAGGAAGTTGAGATTGACGGAAGAACAAATATCAATATCCAGATGCAGCCCGATGTGAGGTTGCTCGATGACATTGTTGTAATTGGATATGGTGTTCAGGACAGGCGTGAAATTACAAGTGCTGTGGCCAGTGTTAGTGAAGACAGGTTTGTTACAGGAAACATCAACGAAGCCCAGCAACTGTTGCAAGGTAAAGTTCCAGGCCTTATTATCACAAGGCCAGGTGCCGACCCTGAAGCAGGTTTTAACATCAGGCTCAGGGGCCTTTCCACGATTGGTGCCCAGAAGGAGCCACTCGTTGTTGTTGACGGTATCATTGGAGCAAGTTTCGATTCCGTTGATCCGCGCGACATCGAATCCATTGAAGTTCTCAGAGATGCATCTGCATCGGCTATCTATGGTACTCGAGGTGCCAGCGGTGTGATCTTGATCACAACAAAATCCGGCAGTGCTACTCCTGAAGGCGGAATCTCTGTAACATATAGCGGCCAGTTCACATCATCAGTTGTTGCCAACAGAATGGAAATGATGACAGCTGATGAATATCGTGCCATTCCTTCACAAGTACCTCACGCCACAATCAGTGACTTTGGCGCGTCAACCAACTGGTGGGAGGAAATCACACAAAATGCCTACAATCATACGCACAATATGGCGATTTCCGGTGGTACAGCTTCTACCACATACCGTCTTTCAGGAAGCTACCGTGAACTCCAGGGTATTCAGAAAGGAACAACCAGCCAGAGGCTCAACTCCCGCCTGAATATTACACACCGGGCACTCGATGATCGTCTTACACTCACAGGTATTCTTTCGATCACAGACAGAAGTGCTGATGTGGGTAATCCGTCAGTGTTCCGTTATGCAACAACCCATAATCCAACAGCTCCTATTTTCAATCCGGATGGTAGTTATCGGGAAATTGATGGATTTGACAGATTTAACCCAGTTGCAATTAATGAATTGCAAACCATCGATACTGAATTCAACAGGCTTAACATCAGTTTGAGAGGTGACTATGACTTCTCTGACTTTATTGACGGTTTGGCAGGTGGTATCTTCTATTCACGTGAAAAGTCTGACTCTTTCCGTGGTGAATACCGTTCCAAGAGGCTTGACTGGGGAGATGGTATGGGCCGCAACGGTTTAGCATTCAGGAGAAGTGACGAAAGCAGAAATCAGCTATTCGAGACTACGGTTAATTATCGTCAAACTTTCTCAAATGTACGCCTCGAAAGTGTAGCTGGCTATTCCTATCAGGAATTTGAAAATCAGGGACAAGGTGCTGATGCCGGAAATTTCCCGTCAGACGCAACACTCTATCATAATCTCTCACTATCAGGTGATATTAACGATGGTCGTGCCAATTTGTGGAGCTATCGTAACACGAACAAACTTATTGCATTTTTTGGCCGTGCAAATTTCACGATTGATAACACCTATTTCTTGTCAGGAACTTTCAGGCGTGAAGGCTCAACAAGATTCGGTGAAGGCAACAAATGGGGTAACTTCTTTGCAGCAAGTGCAGGTGCGGAATTAACAAACCTTATTGACCTACCTTTTGCCGATCAGTTGAAAATTCGTGCAAGTTACGGTGAGACCGGACAGGATGCCCCGTTTAGTGGTATTTCAAGGCTGAGATTTGGTACACAAGGAAACTTCCTTGTCGATGGTCAATTCATCCCGGCTCTTGCTCCTCAAAGCAACCCCAATCCGGATCTGAAGTGGGAAATCAAACGTGAGTGGAACGTGGGTATTGATTTTGCACTCTTTGGTGACCGCTTCTTTGGATCACTCGATTATTACCAGAATACCACAAGCGACCTTCTGCTTGAATTCACCGTGCCGGTTCCACCAAACATTTTCCCGCAACAGTGGGTAAATATTGGTGAGCTTTCCAACAAAGGTTTCGAAGCGGCATTGAATTACATTGCTGTGAACAGGCCGGAATTCAGCTGGACAACAGGAATTACATTCTCCACCTCTGAAACCATTCTTGAGTCACTCTCAAGTGGTGACCTTCAGTTTGGTGAGCGTCAGCTTATTTCCAACGTGGGATCACCTGGCCTCAACAATACCCCGATGATCCGCGTACAGGAAGGACGTCCGATTGGTGAGCTTTGGGGCAAGCGTTTTGCCGGAATCAGCACAAATGGTGAATGGTTATTCTTCAATGCTGCCGGTGATGTAGTTCGCTCTGATGACGCGACCGGTGCAGATGACCAGGTAATCGGTAACGGTATGCCAGACTTCCAGCTTGGTTTCGACAACACATTTACCTACAGAAACTGGAGTGTAAATATGTTCTGGAGAGGTGCATTCGGACACGATCTGGCAAATTCTTTCAATATTTTCTATAAAAATCCAAACACCGCTTTTGGATGGAATGTAACCAAAACAGCTCTTGAGCTATCTCAGCTCAGGGAAGATCCGCAATTCTCAAGCTTCTATGTTGAGGATGCATCGTTCATGAGGCTTGAAAACCTCACCATTGGTTACAACTTTGACCTGCCTGCCAGTTCTTCACTCAGAAATCTCAGGCTCTACGTCGCAGGAAACAATCTGTGGACGATAACCAACTATACAGGTGTGGATCCTGAAGTGAGATTTGAAGATGGCGGAAACCCATTAGCACCGGGAATTGAACGAAGGGATCAATGGTTTACTCAAACATCCTTTGTATTTGGCATTGATTTAGGATTTTAATTAATAATTGATAAAGATTATGAATTTGAAAACATATAAAAAGGCAATACTCTGTTTTCTGTTTGTGTTCATGTACAGTGCCTGTACAGACCTTACAGAAACCTCGCCTGATGCACTGAATACCCTTGAAACAGAAGAGGAGTTTATAGCTGCACTGGGTGAAGCGTACACCGTATTAGGTGGAATGTGGGGAGGCCACGGCGGTCTTTGGTCTGTTCACGAAGTATCCTCAGATGAGGCTGTTGTGCCTCAGCGTGGAACTGACTGGTTTGATGGCGGTGTGTGGCTTCAAACACACCGGCACACCCTCCAGAATGATCATGGACCGACAAACGGTGCGTGGAATCAATTGTTCAGAGGTGTGAATGCGACAAGCCGTCTTATTGACCTCTTCGAGAGACTTGTTGAGGATGGTTCTCTGGATGCGTCACTCGCAGCGGGTTTCATATCCGAGATGAAAGTGCAGCGAGCTTTCTATTATTACTGGCTGCTGGACACTTTTGGTAATGTACCTATCATTGAAGACTTCGCTACTGTTGAAGGTAACCCGGCAAACAATACAAACTTCCAGGCAGGAAGAACCGAGGTCTTTAATTTTGTAGAATCACAGATTCTTGCAAATATTGATCAGTTAAGTACAGACCCGCGTGCGTCATACGGACGTATGCACAGGGACGCAGCACACTTTTTGCTTGGTAAATTATACCTGAATGCAGATGTCTATACGGGTACACCTCGCTGGAATGATGCGGTTACACAGTTTAATGCTGTAATTAATAGTGGCAACTTCGATCTGGAGGCGAACTATTTTGCACCATTTTCCTCTAGTAACAGTGGCTCATCTGAAATCATTTTTGCAATACCTTATGACCCGGTATTTTTGGGCGGGTTTAACCTGCATCACATGACATTGCACTATCAACATCAGCAAACGTTCAATTTCGAACAGCAGCCATGGAATGGTTATGCCACACTTGCTGAGTTTTATAACTCATTCGAAGAGGATGATGTAAGAAAAGGTGATGGTACATCTATTGGATTATTGATTGGCCCGCAATTTACTCTGTCCGGAGATCCGATTATAGATACAGATATTGGCCCTGATCACCATCTCACCCTGCGTGCCGAAATTCCGCAACTCGCGATGGTTGGTGAACTTGCCGGTCCATCCCGTGAAGCCGGTGCACGATTTGCCAAGTTTGAATATGCAATCGGTTCTACACCTAATCTCAGTAATGACTTCCCGGTATTCCGCTATGGCGACGCTCTGTTGTCAAAAGCAGAAGCACTCTGGAGATTAAATCCGGGTGATGGTGAAGCTTTGATGCTGGTAAACCAAATCAGGCAAAGAGCCGGGGTTGATCCTTTTGTATCACTTAATGCAGACAACCTGCTTGCAGAACGAGGACGAGAACTTTATCTCGAAATGTGGAGACGACAGGATCTCATTCGATTTGAAGGCAGTGCAGGTGGTGCGACACGGTTTAACGATCCATGGTGGGAAAAAGGGATATCTGAAGAATTCAGAAACGTATTCCCGATTCCAAGAAACCAGATTGATGCAAACCCGAATCTGACTCAGAATCCAGGATACTAACAGTATTTTTATCCTGAAAATTTTTAAAAGGATGTCCTTTTACCAGGGCATCCTTTTTTTATGTGACTTTGTGTTGGTTAAGTGTTCTGGTTTACGTGGTAAGATTCTGGATACGAGATGCTGGATCCTGGATCATTTAATTAATCCAAAAAAATCGATGTAGGCCATAACCTTTATCTTCAATTGGACTTACCAACTTACCAACATGTATTTATAAATGGCGATGAGTTTGAATTTCAAAAAAAATTTCAAAAATTACCTTACCAGCATTCAGCATTCAGCATTCAGCATTCAGCATTCAGCATTCAGCATTCAGCATTCAGCATTCAGCATTCAGCATCCCGTATCCCGTACCCAGCACTTGGTATCCGTTTTTTTCTTAAATCCGTCATACCGGGTCAGCCCTGTAAGGATGCCTATGGCACGACCCGGGCTACAGTGTCTGGCAACCAGCATCCAGCAATATCCATCAAATGCCTTATTTCAAAAATAAATGCACAGTTTTGTAAAAAAGAAATCAATTTTTAAATCGTTATATTTAACTAACAGAAGTATAAACTGAACATTAAGAAAAGGTTGTTATGAAATTTCAATCGATATTAACGATAATTACCGTCTTCATCTTTTTAAGTGTCCTTTTTCAATCCTGTGCCACAACCGATAGAGCAAGAGGTTCTTCTGATATAGATTTATTGCTTATCGAGAATCCTGATTTAACCCTTAAAGATTATCTCAGAAGGTTATCAGGTGTTCAGGTCACTGAACGTGCGGGAGAAGTTCAGGTTATGCTCAGGGGTGCCACTTCATTATCCGGTGATAATTCACCGCTTTTTGTAGTTGACGGCACACAGGTAGGAACTCAATACAGTATGGTAGAAAATGCTGTAGATGTCAGGGATATTGAATACGTAAGAGTCATGAGAAGTTCTGAAGCCATGACAACATACGGCATGAGAGCTTCAAATGGGGCAATAGTCATTCATACGAGAAGGAGATAATCGTTGTTTATCCCTGAATTGCAAAAGAAGGCAACTTTTGTATGAATGTCAGATTCGCTCTTCTGTTTTTCTTATCCATATTGATGGTGCAGTGCTCAAGGAAACCGGAATCTAAAGCTGATGAAGGCCGCCTTTTTACCTTCATGGAGCCTCAAAATACCGGCGTTGATTTTGAGAATATTCTTACTCCTACTGAAGACTTCAATATGTATATCTTCCGCAATTTTTATAATGGCGGAGGAGTAGCCATTGGTGATGTTACCGGAAATGGATTTCCCGACATATTCCTGACGGGTAACATGACATCAAACCGGCTTTATGAAAATCTTGGTGATTTTGTATTCAGGGATATCACAGATGCGGCAGGTTTAAACAGTGAAGGGTACTGGTCAACCGGAGTAAGCTTTGCTGATGTAAATGGTAATGGCCTGCTGGATATCTTTGTTACTTTGTCGGGTGAGCCGGAGGGAGATCAGCGCCATAACAGGCTCTATATCAACAATGGGGATGGAACCTTTAGCGAAAAAGCAAAAGAGTGGGGAATTGCTGACGCCAATCTGTCCACACATGGCACTTTCTTCGATTACAATGGAAATGGAAGGCTTGATCTCTATCTGGTCAGTAATTCATTTCATGAAGTTGGAAATTTTGAGAATGTAAGTGGGGATGACCGGTACATACCTGATCCGCTTGGTGCAAGCAAATTATATCGCAATGACGGAGATCGTTTTACGGATGTATCTGAAGAAGCTGGAATCATTAGCAGTGTCATTAGTTTTGGCCTGAGTGCAGCAGTTGCGGATATGAATAAAAATGGATGTCCCGATCTTTATATCGCTAATGACTTTTTCGAGCGGGATTATTTTTATCTGAATAACTGTGACGGTACGTTTACTGAAACACTCGAGAATAAAATTCGGACCCTAAGTTTCAGTTCAATGGGCTCGGATGTTGCCGATCTGAACAATGATGGATGGCCGGATATCTATGTACTCGATATGCTTCCTGTTACAGAAGAAAGACTGAAATCAAAAATGACCATTGGCTCATGGGATGATTATCATGATCTGGTAGAGCGAGGTTTTCATCACAAATATACCAGGAATGTTCTGCAGGTCCATACCGGCAGCGATTGGGTGGAAACCGGCAGATATTCAGGGGTTTATGCCACTGATTGGAGCTGGGCTGCATTGATTGCAGACTTCGACCTGAATGGGCACAATGACATCTTTGTAACCAATGGAATCTACAAAGACCTGCTTGATCAGGATTATATTGAATTTGTTGCCGATCCGATGTTAATCCGCCAGCGCATTCTGGATGGCGAGACCGATGTAATCATGAATTTAATGGAACAGATGAGTTCAGTGCCAGTTCCTAACCATTTGTTTGCCAACGAAGGAGATTTGCGTTTTAGCGATCGTACGGCCGAGTGGGGTCTTGGTGATCCGGGATTTTCCAGTGGTGCGGCCTGGGCGGATCTCAATGGCGACGGGGCACTGGACCTGGTGGTAAATAATA
>PWLN01000309.1 GCA_003559375.1 Balneolaceae bacterium
ACAGCTCCTGCGTCTTGTTTTGACGCAATCGGTGGTGTTTTACAAAAGCGCCTATTTTTTCCATGAGGGCTTTATCGCTCATGGATACCCAATTTATGTATGATATATCATTCATAATATGTTATTTTTTATTATAACAAATATTTATTCATTCATAATATAGAAAAATTATATATCACAAAATAAATAAAATATCATGCATTTTACTCATTATAATTAGATAATGAATGATATTCCATTCAAAAAATAAAAAACGAGAAATAGAATTGTGTTACTGATGGACATAACTTTCATCCATGAGATGAATGTTCATGCATCACATTATAGAGAAAAAGGCAGGAAGTTATGGCCACTAAGGCATGAAGACACAAAGATGCATGAAACTTCTTTATTTCATCTTGTAAGTTTTTTTAATGGATTTTAATAATATTTCACCACTCAAACATTCCAAAATTATCGTCCTGCAGCATCTCATTGATCTCGTCCACGTCAAAATAATCTGTATTGTAGTACTCGCCAACCCACTCTTTGTACTCTTCATACTCCGGATGAGAGGGATTATTGATTGCCCTCTTAAATTCCTGAAATCCCCAAATGCCACCTACATCTTCAGGCGGACAGTTCAAGGCACCTGCTGTACAAACCGGTAGTGTTCCAATATAATTTTCAATTACTTTCTCGAGTGTGATGATGTGATTCCAGCTGTCACCAAAATCATATTCGTATTGGATTTTATCATTCTTCTTCTCCAAAAGCTTATCGACGGTAAAACCGGTGTAATCCATAGCTTCAGATTCCCAGTCAACTTCATCCATCAGCGGTTCGAACATAACTTTCCCTTTAATAAACATATGCAGATGGGAATTGGTCCAACCCATAGCAGTCTGCAATACTTTGTGAAGATCACTCAGCAGTAGGTCAGACGGTATGATAAGCCTTCTCCATATTTTAGGTTTTGAGCCTGAAAGTTCAACTTTGATTTGATATGCAGTAGTAGCCATAATAAGTACAGTTTCATGTGATTACGTAAAAAATAATCTATTCCACGCGCAAAGAAATTGGAGCAGTTTAGACCGGAATATCCAATTTAAACTAAGGCAAGGAAAAAGGATATAAAAAAAGCTGTTGAACGTGAAATAATTGCTTTTCAGGGTGGGCCTGGAGGGCCGAAGCACTGCTTCGGAATGTCAAAGCCGTGATCTGGTTGAAATTCACAGGAGTGATCGAAAGAGCCGGTCTAAGAAAAACGAGACTCTTGAAAAAAGTGGGCCTGGAGGGACTTGAACCCCCGACCAATCGATTATGAGTCGACTGCTCTGACCGACTGAGCTACAGGCCCGGATTAAAATATCGAATATCGAATATTGCCCCGTAGGGATCCCTATGGGAAATATCGAATATTGAATATTGAAAAGAACACAAAATTACAAGCTTTTGTAACCAGAAACAACCACCATTGTCTTGGGAATTTCATGTACTAAAGATTTCAATTTGCAAAAATTTTGGAATATATTTGGTTGGGGTTAAGAATTCTGGCGATATGATATCATCAGGATCTTAATAATTGAGCCGGGTCGCTTGCTGATTCCGGCTCTTTTTATATCTGGAATTGGAAAAGCCCACCCACCCCGTATTTCGGGTCTTCATCAGTATCGAACTGTGCCCAGAAATTTATTTTGAAACTGATAAGGCGTGTAGCCTGGTGATTCCATCCGAGGGTAAACAGGTCAGAGGTATCTCCTCGCAGATCATAATCCAGCTTGTCCCATCTGATGAGCAGTTGATCTCTGGATGATGTATTTACTCCAAGGGTACTGTAGAATCCATTGATGGTTTCTTCACGATCGTTGAAATTTGCCGCATTGAAACGGGTCTGAAGGAATTCAAAAACACCGAAAAAAACCTCGCTCTCAAACTCTACAAAAGGGCCATAAAGTGAACGATTGCCACTTGAAACAAGGCCGGTATTTCCAACCCGTTCATTTCTTGTCTGATTTAATGCACCCGAAAACCCGAAGATCAGGCCAGAATTTTCCATCTCTGCACGATAGGAGAGGCGTCCGGCGTACATAAACCTATTATCATTTGTTCGTGAGAGCCCTGTTCCGTTATACATGCCGAATGAATAAAACAGGTTCCCCGGCCGGCCTGAAACGGTGACCCCGATTTCGCGAGAATTCATCATGGTGCGAACCTGTCGTGCACGGTTCATGAAGTCTGTATGGCCCGGATTGGGATCCAGGTCACGGCTTGTATACGGCTTGTATGCACCTGCAACGATCCTAAAATTTTCCGACGCAACATAGCCTACCTGAGCGTCAAGAATACTGACCTGACTCCGGAAATCTACCTGGAAACGATATATGAAATTTCCGTCAACCAAACCTCTTACATCGAGCCTTGTGGCGCCAAGGTCGTACAATCTGCCACCCTTAAAATCATCATCCTGAAAAGAGAAAATGGCGTGTGATTTTAGGAGAATACCGACATTAAAAACATCACTTTTCAACATCCCGGAGAGCCTGTCGGCCATGGGCTCAGAGTCCTGTGCTGAAAGAGTAAATGGAGAAAACAGAATGGTTAAGGCTAAGACGAATGCCGCTGTAGATCTAACTAACATGAATTCCAAAATTGGGATTAGGGAACAGTTTGATTAATTAAAGAACCGGAATCATCATCCCGATCCCATTAGATTATATCTTAATGTTGCCGTACTTTTAAACCGGATTATGCTTTAGGATGTCAAGTCTGCTTTAACGTGGAAAATCATTATTTAGCAGTGCGCTCTGCGCTTGGCGCTAAGCGTCAAACATGACTTAAAACTTATCGTATTATCCTGGTTTAATAGTGAGAAAATACGGAACAAAGGAAGAAGATAAAATTCTATGAGTCGGCTTAAATTCGGCACGGATGGCTGGCGTGCTGTTATCGCGAAAGATTATACATTCGAAAATCTGAATATTGTTGCGCGGGCAACTGCACAATGGATTGAGAAATCCAACATATCAGATAACGGAGTGGTAGTGGGTTATGATGCCAGGTTTCTTGGACGTCAATTTGCAGAACATGCAGCATCGGTGTTTGCAGAATCTGGGATACCTGTACGAATCTCAACCAGAATATCCGCTACTCCGGCCATAAGCTGGGCCGCAAAACACTATGATGCCGTGGGTATTGTGATTACCGCAAGCCACAATCCTCCTGAGTATAACGGCTTCAAGATTAAAGCACCATTCGGTGGGTCGGCCTTGCCTGATCATATCGATCAGGTTGAAAATGAGCTTAGACATATTTCTGAGCCACTTTCTGTGAGACCGTTTCAAGATTATTTAAGGGCAGGTTTAATCCGTGAAATGGATTTTGTTGCAGGTTACCTGGATGTACTGCGGGAACGTATAGACCTTAAAGCCATCCGCAATAGCGGTATCCGGATTGCTCATGATCCCATGTATGGCGCAGGGAGCGGACTGATCCGTGAACTTCTGGGTGATGCTGTTGTGGAGGTAAATGCAGAACATAACCCGCTTTTTGGAGGAACAGCGCCGGAGCCGGTTGAAGAAAAGCTCGGTAAGCTGGCAGACGCGGTTGTAATGAACGGGTGCGCAATCGGATTGGCAAACGATGGGGATGCCGATCGAATAGGAATGGTAAATGAAAAGGGTGAATTCGTAAGCTCTCATCAGATATTGAGCCTGCTTGTGAAGTATTTGAATCAGGAAAAAGGGCTGAATGGCACGATCGTGAAAACATTTTCCACAACCGATATGCTCGACAAGCAAGCTGCCAAATACCGGCTGCCCATTGAAGTAACACCCATTGGGTTTAAATACATCGTTGAGAAAATTATTTATGGCGATATCCTTGCGGCGGGCGAGGAATCAGGCGGGCTTGCTGTTAAAGGCCATCTCCCTGAACGCGATGGAATCTATATTGGCCTGCTGATTACCGAAATGCTGGTTAAATCTGGCAAAAAGCTGAGTGAGCTTGTGCAGGAATTATTTGAAGAATTTGGCCCGCATCAGTATTATCGCAACGATATTCTTACTGAAGAAAAGAAAAAAAATGCAATGGCTGAGTTTTGCCGTAGTAAACGCCTAAAAGAAATATCCGGCCAAAAAGTGGTTGCCTGGGACCAAAAAGACGGTGTGAAACACACACTCGAAAATGGATCATGGCTTCTTGTGCGTGAATCAGGTACCGAACCGGTTTTAAGAATCTACTCTGAAGCCGCAACTCGTGAAGAAGCGATGGATCTCGTTGAAGCCGTGACAGCTAAAGTGGAAGATCCTTCAATTCATAATCATTGTTTATCTGACTGAAATCTGACTGAATGGCACATTCTCATGATTACGGGCCAATGCAAAAGTGGCTGACCGCAGCCTGTGCTTTAACACTTGCATTGGGTGCAGTAGCCGAATTTACGGCATTTCTACCGCAAGGTCTTGCCATTTGGTTTTATGTGATCTCCTATATTAGCGGCGGCTATTTTGGTTTTTTTGAGACAATTTATCATCTCAGGCATCGAGAACTAAACATTGATTTCCTGATGATTTCTGCCGCGCTGGGTGCGGCCTTATTGGGCCAGTGGGTGGAAGGGGCAACACTTCTGTTTCTTTTTTCTCTGAGTGGTTCACTGGAAAGTTATGCACTGGATAAAAGCCGGCATGCAATCCATTCTCTCCTGAAACTGAGGCCTCAGGAAGGGCTTCGCCGGAATCCGGATGGAACTGAAGAGCGGATTCCGGTCGAAGAATTGAAGATTGATGATATTGTAATTGTAAAACCCGGTGAGCACATTCCTGTTGACGGTAAGATAGTTAGCGGGCAAACAACAGTTGACCAGTCAACCATCACAGGAGAAAGCATACCTGTACCCAAAGAACACGGAGATATTGTCTTTGCGGCCACCCTCAATGAAAACGGAGTAATAGAGGTTCGTATTACGAAAACAGCCAAAGATACAACGGTAGCAAAAATTATCGGACTGGTAGAGAGTGCGCAAAAAAACAAAGCCAAGACACAACGTTTTCTGGATGAGTTTGAACCTCGTTATGCCATCTCGGTGATTATTACAGTGATAGCCCTGATTTTTGTACCATGGTTGTTTATGGGCCATGATTTCGATTCCACGTTTTACCGCGCAATTACGGTACTTGTTGTTGCTTCACCCTGTGCGTTAATTATCAGCACACCGGCCTCAATTATTTCTGCTATTGCAAATGGTGCAAAAAACGGCATTCTGTTCAAGGGCGGCGTGTATGTGGAACAGGCTGTTGAAATTGATACGATAGCTTTTGATAAAACCGGAACCCTCACAAAAGGAATGCCATCTGTGATTGACTTGCTGGCTTATGATTCTGTGAAGCAAACTTTTTCAGATGATCCGGGCCAATCAGAGAAACTTCTTGCCATAGCCGCCGGGTGTGAACTTCATTCAGAACACCATCTCGCAAAAGCAATCATTAACAAATCTGCTGAGCTTTCTGTAGTGCCGGCTGCAGTTCAGAATATGCAGGCTATTCCGGGCAGGGGAGTAGAAGCGATATATAAAGGGAAGCCGGTTATTGTTGGCAATGAGAAGATGTTTGAGAATGTGATGGATACATGGAATTCTCTGATAACTGAAAAAGCATCTCAACTCAGAAATGAAGGCAAAACTGTTGTGTTTGTGAGTCTTGATAACCAGTTGGCTGGAATTATTACACTGGCTGATCAGATACGTGAAAAATCAAAAGATACCATCAGCAGGCTGAAAAAAATGGGAATCAGCAAAATTGTTATGCTTACGGGTGATAATAACGAAGTTGCGCAAAGTATTGCCAACAGGTTAGGTGTTGATGAAGTCTGCGCAAACCTGTTACCTGATGAAAAAGTAAAGGTTATTGAACAGTTAAAGCAGACAGGAACTGTTGCGATGGTTGGTGATGGCGTTAATGATGCCCCGGCTTTGGCTGTAAGCGACCTTGGCATTGCAATGGGTGCAGCGGGAACTGATGTGGCACTTGAAACGGCCGATATTGTGTTAATGGGTGATGAACTCTCAAAACTCCCTTACTTGCTGAATTTATCTCAAAAAGCAAAGAAGGTGGTTTGGCAAAATATCATCTTTAGTATGGCTGTAATCCTGATGCTCATTGCGGGCGTCTTCTTGGTTGACCTGCCTCTTACTCTCGGGGTAATTGGCCACGAGGGTAGCACTCTTCTTGTGGTATTGAATGGCCTGAGATTGTTAAAGAGCGGATTTGGCTAATCTGGCGGTACTTCTTCCGATTCAATTTTTTTCCTGAACTCTTCATAAGGAATCATAGAAGTGTCAAAATAACGTATATCCTTTTTGAAAAAGCCATAAACCAACTGCCTTAGTATCTTCAGTGTAGCTCCTTTGTATGTGAAGATGTTTTCAGGCATATCGGGACTCTGAAGTAGTTTATTCAAATCATTGAACAATACAAGATCTTCAAGTTTGATGGTATTATTCAATGCATTTCTGGATCTTCTTCGGCTGGGTATCTTTATGTATTTATAATGAATCCAGAAAAATCCTGCCAATGCATATGTTGGAATATCAATAATCTCATATCTCATTTTATCGTCCCATCTGTAACGTTTACTGCTTCTTAAAGACCATATCACAGTATCACCAATAGCTCCATTATAATGAAGAGGATTTATAAGACTCACCAATTTTTTGTCTTTTTCATGCGCATTAATACCAGCAAGTGAAAAAGAGAAATCAGGATATCTTGAAAAAGCAAAGAGGAGAAACCAGAAACGATTATTTATAAGTATTCCTGTATATTTTGGGTATCGTGAACTTAGTTTTCGAATCATATTAGTGATAAACCGGCAGGCCTTTTTCACAAAGCCCGGGTATCTTTGAGGCTTCAGAGTTTCCAGTTGTCGGAGAATTTCTTTAAAATAACGCAACTTTTCAGTGAAATAGACCTGGTCACCGTCAACTTTCATATAGTACTTAAAGGTGGTTTTTACCATTCCATAATTGTAATAATTTGCCGAGTTGTGAATAGATGATTCCGGGTATAGATTAGATTCCTCGTTCCTCAAACGGCCATGAGGTGCCACAAACGGCTTATAATCAAAAAATCTGATTTTTTCAGGATATTGCGCTGCATATTTTACTGCGATTTCCCGAGTATTATCCTGCGATTTATCATAGGTAATAATCAACTCATCAAGTACATCGATCACACTCTCTATACATTTGGCAAGCGTAAGGGCTTCGTTTTTTACACGCAGATGGCCCGTTAACCCAAATGGTCGTTCCTTGTCAAGGTTTAAAAATTGTTCTTCAGTTACAACGAACTCTTCCGGCGCATAATCCCCTTCTATACAGTACTTACAGGAACAAATATCCATTTAATAATTAATTTCTTTAACTATTATGTGGGCAGATCAAGACAATAAATATTTTTCACCACCAATCTTTATGTTTGCTGTATTATATTACAGCATTTATTTATTTCAGGGTTATATAACCTATTGATGCAAGTTCAGGTGTAGTGCACCCGTTTTTGATTTCAATGAAACATACGTTCAGTTCAGGTAGTTACACAAATTGAAAATACACGACCAAAAATTATCCATTCCAAAATCGATGTTCATAACTAAATTACGTGCCGCAAGCCTGTTTCTGGCGGTCATTTTTCTTGTTCAGGCTTTTTCTTTCAGAATAACTGCTCAGGCTCTTCAGGAATATCAAAGCCTGCAACACGCTCTGTTCAGTGCGGGCCAGCTTACCGGTGATCAGGGGCCTCAAAATGTTACCTGGATCGACGGCGGAGAGCGATTCTCCTATATGGTGTATAATCACTTGGATCAAACAAACGAGATCAGGGTTTATGATCCCGTCTCCGGCAGTGATGACATCCTTTTCCGGAATATTGACCACAACTATCCCGGCACTGATGATCCGTTTCATTTCCGTTCTTTTCAGTGGTCGCAGGATTTCAGGTATCTTGTTTTTCAAAGTGATTTCCGTCCAATCTATCGATACTCCGGCATTGCCAATTATTTTTACTATTCCATTGATGATGGAACCCTTGAGCTTATAGCAGAACATGCTTTTACAGCGGAACTATCGCCAAATGGCCAAAAAGTGGCTTATCACCGCGATGGTGAACTTTATGTGTTTGATTTGAATAGTGCTGAAGAGACCCGGCTTACGTTTGATGCTCAGAAAAATTTCTACAATGGACGGTTCGGCTGGGTTTATGAGGAAGAATTTGGCCAGGTTCAGGCCTGGAAATGGTCACATGACAGCCAGTATATCGCTTATTGGCAAAGTGACGAGCGCCATGTGAAACGGTTTGTATCCACCGACTATGAGGGAACGTATCCAGAGTACACCGATACTCCCTACCCGAAAGTGGGAGAAGAAAATCCCAATGTCAGTATGGGTGTAGTGAACATTGAAACCGGTGAAAACCGGTGGATGAACCTGGAGATGGATGATGATCTGGTTCCAAGGATTTATTGGACGAGCAACCCCGGCGAGCTTGCCATTGTAAAAATGAACAGGCAGCAAAATCATCTTGAACTCCATTTTTTTGATGCTACTTCCGGGGCAGGATCGTTGATTATGGAAGAGACTGCTGAACACGGGTGGATTGATATATTTGATTTTTTTGCAGGCATTGATGATTATTTCTTTTTTCCTGCCGACCGGCAGGAGTTTTTGTGGATATCTGACAGAAGTGGTTTTAAGCATTTGTATAGATACGAATACAGCGGTAATCTGATCAACCAGGTTACAGATGGTGATTGGCAGGTAACCAATGTATTTGCCGTGAATTCTGAAAATGGAAAAATTTACTACGAGTCAACGGAAGTAAGCCCGCTCGAAAGGCACCTCTATTCCATCGGTTTCGATGGCACCGGTAAAACCCTGTACAGTAATCAACCCGGGCGCCACTTTTTTGACATGGGTCCGGACGGACGTTTTTACCTTGACCGTTGGTCAAACACGGAAACACCCACGCAGGTTGAACTGTGGACCACAGAAAATGGCGGAGAAAAACTGGTGACATTTGTAGATAACCAGGAGGTGTTGGATTACATCAATCGTTATGTTTACAGCCCAAGGGAGTTATTCAGCTTTGAAACCACAGACGGACAGGAACTTGATGGCTACTTGATAAAACCACCTGACTTTGATCCGGATCAGGAATACCCGCTTATTCTGATGATCTACGGAGGGCCAAGTGCACAGGGAGTTTATAACCAGTTCGAGACCAACGCATGGGCTCAATACCTCGCACAGCAGGGTTATGTGATCGCCAATGTGAACAACCGTGGCAGCGGCGGCTATGGCAGGGATTTTGAAAAATCAGTATACCTCCAGTTGGGAATCCGGGAGGCCTTTGATTTTGCTGAAACAGCTAAATATCTGGCTTCTTATGACTGGATCGATGAAAAGAGAATGGCTATTCGCGGGCACAGTTACGGGGGGTATATGGCTGCGCTGACAATGGTGCTGCACCCGGGAATTTTTAAAGCCGGTATCGCAGGAGCACCTGTGAGTGATTGGCGCTTATATGATACGATATACACTGAACGGTATATGGGACTTCTTCACGAAAATTTTGAAAACTATGTGAATACATCTGTGATGGCACATGCCAGCCGCCTGCAGGGAAATTTATTTGTGGCTCACTCATCCATGGATGAAAATGTGCATATTCAGAATACCATGCAGATGATTACAGCATTTACAAATGCCGGTAAGGATGTGAACCTGAGGATTTATCCCCTTGGTGCGCATGGTGTGGCGTATAATCAACAGAGTTTTATCCTTCTTCATCAGGCTTACACAAACTTTTTGAACCGGCATTTGAAATAACATTGCTGCTCAATTTTAAAGAAAATAGCCAGGGCTTTAGCCCATCAAAATCATGTTAATTTAAAAGTACGGTATCTTGATCTGATGATGATCACAGAAAACGGGCTATTTATAACCATTCTCATACTTTGAAGTGAAAATATTTTCACCTTCAGATGATCCTATCAGTATAATTTCCTGATTAAACAGAAGCTTTCTTGATGGTTCCGGACCCACCACCATACCATCATCCTTACATTTGATTGCCACAACGGTACATCCGGTTTCCTTGCGGATATTCGACTCAATCAGGCTTTTGTCAGCCAGTTTTTC
>PWLN01000023.1 GCA_003559375.1 Balneolaceae bacterium
ATGCAAAAACGTGGTGGCGCTCCATACAGGGAATTGAACTGGCTGCGATGTTTTTTTATTCCTTCTTCATTCTGATTATCGCCAGTCAGTTTATGGGTTTACTTATCATTTTGTTGTTTACAGATGATATTGAATTTGCTCAGCAGTTTTACCCATGGATAACCCGGGATATACAATATTTTGTTCATCTTGTATTTGTAAATATACTTTTCCTGAATCAGGTCTTTTTTACAAAAATAAACAGGCTTAATATCAATGAAAACAGAAAGATGCTGGCCTATGGATATACAGTTGACAGGCTTGCGAATTACCTGAATATTGCCGGATTCCTTCATCCTGTCAATCTTTTGTTCATCATGTTTTGGCTTGTCTACAGCTTTTTTCTGTCAGAATCAAACTTACAGTTAACGGCATCGATTCTCTTGATTTTTGCAAATTATGCTTTGATTAACTCCATTAAATGGAGGTTCAGAATTTTTTCGGTTGAACGTTTTAAATATGTGAGCGCAGTAGTAATAACGTTTGTTGTCTTTTTCATACTAATAATACAATATCACGACCATTCCTTATATCTGATTTCTCCTGCTGAAGCTGCTGACTTATATACTCAATGGCTCATTTATACTCCCGGTTACCTGTTTTATTATGTAATTGCGGTTGAGTCGGTTCAAAGTATTCTGATTTTCATTTCTATTATACTCATTTTAATACTGTATTTATTAATGAAAGATATGATTCTGAATACGAAAACAGCACTACTCACACCTGTTCAGCAAGTAACAAGCAGGGAAAAAAAGAGTAATCTGGTATATTTTTTAGACTGGCTTGGTCATGAAGGTGGGAAATATTTTTTTACGGTATGGAATCATAAATACAGTAAAATTCAACTTTTAATTACTTATGTTTTTGTAATTCCATATATCGTGATCTTAGCCGACAGTGTTTATGTTATTGGTGTTTTTCTCACACTTATACCAATCATATTTTTGCTTGTAATGCTTACGAATATGTTTGGGTTTGAAAACCGGGAGTTGCTTTTATCCCTGCAATTTCCAGTAAAGATTGAGTATTTGATAAAACAGCGACTTAATTCTGCATTACTTGTTACCCTTGCCGGTTCTTCAATTGTTCTGATTTTGGTTCCGGTATTTATTAGGGAAATTACGGTGATGATACAGGTTCATTTGGGCATTGTATTGATATCACTTGTATTTTTACACTATATCATGAAAAGCAGTATAGAAAACTATAAAAAAATTGAAGAGGTTAGCGTGATGTCTATATCGAATCCCGTTTTACCTGCCTCTATAACATTCATGGCAGTATTTATCGTGATGATATTGGGCATTTTTACGTTTATTGTTGTTGAGCAATTTATCTGGATCCATATTAGCCTGTTAATACTGGCAAATATATTCCTCTATCTTTCACTCAGGAAAAAATTGAATACGGTTTACGGGCCGTTCAAGCAGAAACTGATTCCCAAATTATGGAACGAGCTCTAACCATTAGTAACCTTACGAAATCATACAATAAAGAGCCGGTTTTAACGGGTTTAACTCTTGAAGTTCCGGCTGGCACAATTTTTGGGCTGATTGGGCCAAACGGTGCTGGAAAGAGTACATTAATTGGAATATTAACCGGGATACTTACCTATAACGAGGGTCAGATTTATATAAACGGGCTTGAAATGAACCGCGAAAATGAAATAACAATTAAAAAAGATGTTTCATCCGTCTTGCAGCCCCCACTTTTATTTGAAAACTTTTCAAGTTACGAGTTTATCAATTACATCTGTAAAATGTACAAAGAGACTCCTGATGATTTGGATGCGAAAATAACTTCGCTTTTTAGTTATTTCGAAATCGGTGAATATCGTCATGTTCAGGCCAAACAGCTCTCTTCCGGGAGCAGAAAGAAACTGGCTTTCTGCACAGCTATTCTGGTAAATCCAAAGATTCTTTTCCTTGATGAGCCTTTTGAAAGTGTGGATGTTGTTTCCATTGGCCGTATGAAAAATGTAATCCGGAAGCTGAAGGATCGCGGAATTACCATATTTATCACAAGCCATATCCTGGAGGTTGTAGAAAATCTTTGCGATGATATCGCAATTTTAAACAAAGGTGAGATTGTTGCCTATCTCGATTCAAAAGCACGCCGCGAACTCCAAAAAGATATATCCCTTAGTGAAATTTTCGAACGATATGTTGACATGAGTGCTTCCTCATCAGCACAAATCGACTGGATCTGATTTTCATTAAAAAAATTAAAATGATGGAAAATAGTTGCACCTGTTTTGTGCAACGCACTACCCATTTGCAGGACAGATCGTGGCTGCTTCGGGCCAGTATGTGGTATTTACCGGCTTCAGAAGGCTGTCCAGTTTCTTAGGCGGTTAAGCCAAGATCGCACAACAAAGATCACACATTGTGTATCGCACATCACATCCCCTTGATTTACGATACACGGTCTTTGATGTGTATTATGCGATTTATTTTCGATTTCCAGTAACCAGTTACCAGTAA
>PWLN01000066.1 GCA_003559375.1 Balneolaceae bacterium
CACATCCAAGGGCTTCAAGAATCATCGGTGGCTCCCTTATTGTAGGCTTTTGTTTTGGTATCATATTTATTTATTTACGCAGGGCAATACATTGGTTCAGGATAGAATTTCATAACAAAGAGCCAAAAACATATCTGAGTAGAATTTGAAAATATTCGAAAACATAACTTATTATCTCAGTGTTTATAAAGCCTTCATTGGCCGAAGGTTATATCTGGTATTTGCATTGACAGCCATGGCCGCATTTACTGAAGCATTTGGTATAACACTGATTTTGCCATTAATTGAGGCTGCAGAGGCTGGCGATGGTGGTTTGGATGGGGGGGGCTCAGCTGTAAGAATCATATATGGGATACTTAATTTTCTTGGAATTGAAGGTTCTGTAATAGGAATTTTAATTTTCATTGGCCTGGTGTTCATTGGTAAAGGACTGCTCAAATTTATTGAGGGTGGCTACACAAGTTTTCTCAGAGCACAGTTAATGCAGGAAATTAAATCCAAAATGTTTCAGGCATATCAGGGAATGGATTACAGTTACTATGCTCACAATAATACCGGCCATTTTATCAATGTAATCAATGGGCAGGTAAATAATTTTATCAGGTCTTTCGATACATTTACCCGATTTCTTACCATGATCATTATTACGGTATCGTATCTTACAATTGCCTTTTTCCTGGCATGGAATTTTGCTTTAATGGCTATAGCGGTAGGTTTCATGCTGCTCTTTCTCTTCAAATACCTGAACTCATATGTTCAGGAATTATCCCGGAAAACTGCAAAGGAAGAGGGTGAGCTGAACAAGTTTTTGGTGCAAACTATACAATCGTTCAAATATCTAACTTCTACTAATCAATTGCAGCACTTGCGAAGTGGTGTTATGGCAAGCATAAAAAAACTTGCAGGCTATATGTTTCACCAGGGAGCTGCATCCGCTTTTACTGCAGCTATCAGAGAACCGGTATCTGTGATATTTCTCTTATTTGTTATCATCATACAGGTTGCAGTTTTCAACTCTCCCATTGCACCGATTTTTGTTGCCTTACTTCTTTTCCATCGAGGCATGCAACATATGATTGGCATTCAGGACGATTGGCAGCGTACCATGGAAAAGATCGGATCACTCGAAATGGTTGTTGAAGAATTTGATATTCTTGAAGTTAAAAAAGAAAAAAACGGAAAAATTATTATTCCGTCATTCAGCAACTCAATTATACTGGAAAATATATACTTCAGCTATGAGGACAAGGAGAATCACGTTTTAAGTGATATCAGTCTTGAAATTCCTGTTAATCACATGATTGCGTTTGTTGGTGACTCAGGTGCCGGTAAATCGACTTTAATCGACATGCTAACGCTTCTTTTAAAGCCTCAAAGAGGTAAAATATATATTGATGGTATTGATTCTCGTGATATTGAATTAGGTTCATGGAGATCACAAATCGGTTATGTTTCACAGGAAACGGTAGTTTTTGATGATACAATTGCAAACAACATCTGTTTATGGAAAGGTGACTTCAATACCGATACAGATGTCCAGCAAAAAGTAAAGGAAGCTTCCAACAGGGCCTACATTAATGATTTTATTGAAACACTTGCAGATGGCTATAATACGGTAGTTGGTGATCGTGGCGTAAGGCTTTCGGGAGGGCAACGACAACGGCTCTTCATTGCACGTGAGCTCTATAAAAACCCGAACCTTTTGATTCTTGATGAAGCCACAAGTTCGCTTGACACCGAATCAGAACGGTATATACAGAAAAGTATAGATTCACTTAAGGGTTCCATGACAGTTGTAATTATTGCACATCGACTTTCTACAATTAAAAATGCCGACCTCATTTATGTGATCGATGACGGTATGATTATTGAACAGGGAACCTATGATGAACTGTCGCTCAATAGAAAGTCACGCTTCTCAAGAATGGTTGAGATCCAAAGCCTCTGATCAGGTTAAATGTTGAGTTTTACTGATGCAGAAGACTGATTCACTTTTAAAAGATAAACTGCCGGCTAAAAATGAAACATGAGCTTGCCATTATTGTGCCGGCATGGAAAACAAAATACCTTAGAGAATCAATAGAGAGCATTCTTGCTCAAAGTGACCAAAGATTTCAGCTTTATATCTTTGATGATGCCAGCCCATTTAACATTGAATCTGAAATAGAATCTGCCCGGTCATCTCAAAATGTATATTATCACCGTTATAGTGAAAATCTGGGGCAGAAATCTCTTGTTCAGCACTGGAATCGCTGTATTAAAAATACGGCTGATGAAAAATGGATCTGGCTATTTTCGGATGACGATATCATGAGCCCGAAGTGTGTGGAATCCTTTTATCAAATACTTGAAAAGCATCCCGGTTATGCAGCTTATCGATTTAATACCTGCAAAATTGGAACTGATGGCAGCACCATTCGTGAAAATTATTTTCCTGAAGTGACGGATGCTGTACAATTTCTGAATTTAAAGTTATCCTATACACAGGAGAGCTACATAGTGGAAACCATTTTTTCACGTAAAGCTTTTAATTCGATTAATGGTATTCCTGATTTGCCTCTGGCCTGGGCTTCTGATGACCTTTTTAATGTTAAGCTTGCATTAAAAGGTAATATCCGGACAATTCCGGGTGATCTCGTTTTTTGGAGATACAGCGACAGCAATATTTCAGGTGAAAAGAATAGATTATCTGCACAAAAAAAGATCAAAGCCTCTCAAACTTTTGTGAGATGGATTTTGTCGAAAAAAAAATTGAAAGAACAATTGAATCCACCGGATTTACCCGTACGTTGGTATGTAAGACAGATTCGAAGCCTTTATCAGCAATTAACATTAGTTGATGAATGGAGAGCTGTGACAGGTATAGTGTTTGATGATAAATCTGTACTGAAGCATTATTTTAAAATGAAGAAAGACAGAAATAAGTTAACAGCATGGCTGAGAAAATTCTCATCATAAGCCCGGTAGATCTATTTCCCGGTCATGCCGGAAATAAGACAAGGATCATCAAGGTTTGCTCAGCACTTATGGAAATGGGTTATGAACTCGATTTCTATTATACCGGATTTCAAAAAAATCAGGACCCGGCGCATAAGTCTTTTTTTAACGGGAAAATTTTAGAAAGCGATGTTGATTCATATCCAATTACTGAATCATTAAATCTTCGAACCCGTGAGATCTGGAATGGAATTAAAATAAAAAAAGAGTTGCTAAAGCGATTATTTCTGGATGGTATACTATCTGCAAAATACAATCAGAGTTTGTACAATTTTAAAAATGTGAGGAAAGTAGAACTTTTAAAAAGGCAACTCACCGATACCTCTTATAAAGCTGTAATCGTAAATTATGCGGTTTACTCCCATTATTTTGATTTGTTCGATGATGAAATCCAGAAAATTATTGATGTTCACGATTGTTTGACTGACCGGTTCAGACTTTATATTGAACAAGGAGAAAAGCCGGTTGCCTGGTACAGTATTCGACGCCAGGATGACAGGCAAGCACTTCAAAAAGCTGATATCATTTGGGCGATTACTGATAAGGAAAGGAATTACTATCAGAACCTGACAGAAAAACCCACCGTATATACACTCAGGCATTTGGAGAAGTTTGCGCCTGTTAAATCGTTGCCGGGTAGCTCAAATATACTGATGGTTGCATCTGATAATAAACTCAATCTTGATGGTCTGAAATGGTTTTTATCAAAAGTCTGGCCACGGGTATTGGCTAATGTACGCGATGCAAAACTTATAATTGCCGGTTCTGTTTGCAAGCGAAAAAAAATATTCAGCGCTGAAAATGTAGAATTTTTTGGAAGATATGACAGTGATGAAGAAATTTATTCCATGGGCGATATTTGCATAAACCCAATGCAGGCAGGCACTGGTTTGAAAATTAAAACTCTTGAAGCACTTGCGAGAGGCAAAGTTGTAGTATCTGCATCAGCAGGTGCCTCAGGCCTTGATGATCTTGCAGGCCATGGCCTGATTTGCCATAACGATGCCGAACACTGGATACTGGAACTATGCCGCCTCCTGATGAACCCCGAGCTTATAAGTGAAGCAAAAAATGGCCTGGAAGAAACTATAACTAAAATTTATGAACAGAATTTAACTGTTATAAGAAAATCAGTATACCGAGACTAAACTCTTGAATTTATTTCATTGAAAGTACTGCTGCCATATGATATAACCACAACCGGCTTGAAGAATCCCTACTTATTCCTGTTGGTACGTGAACTTGTAAAGAACAAAAAAATTGATTTTGTTCAACATGGCTATGGCTGGCTATATGAAGATATCCATACCGATATAATTCACCTTCACTGGCCGGAGCTTCTTGTTAAGGCTAAACTTGCAGATATGTCGCGTGTAGATTTGCTGAAGGATGTTCATTTTGAGGAGCTTATTAATAACCTTAAACTGAAAAAAAGGAGAGGTGCAAAAATCATTGTTACCGTTCATAATGAAATGCCACACAAAGGGAAAAATTTACATTTTCAGCAACTCTACAGAACAGTTTATAAGCTTGCCGATGGGGTAATCCATATGGGATTGGCTTCTAAGGAAATCATTGACAAAAGTTATCCTGCTGATGTTTCTGGCAAGCCCTTTTTTATCATTCCACACGGTAATTATAAAATATTTGACAATATACTTTCAAAAGAGGAATGCAGAGAAAGACTTTCAGTGAAACCGGAAGAACAGCTTCTTCTATCGTTCGGGGCAATCAGATCATCTGAAGAACTTGATTTAGGAATTCGGGCATTTAAGAAAACACCCGTAAAAAACGGAATATTCATGATGGCAGGGAGTTTGCCTTATCCGTACAAATCACAACTGAGGCATTTTACCGTACGAAGAAAATTATATACAAACATGTTTAACAGCCGGATCCGTACAGTTGAAAAAGTGATTGAACCATCAGATGTTCAAATCTATTTGAATGCAGCAGATCTGCTTTTCATACCAAGATATAATACTTTAAATTCAGGAAATGTAGCATTGGGCTTTACCTTTGGGAAAGTTGTGGCAGGGCCGGGTTACGGCGTAATTGGTGAAGAACTGAAAAAAAATGGTAATCCGGTATTCGATCCATATAAAATTGAAACAGTTATTGAAGCGATAACGGAGGGTTTCGAACTATCGGAAAGTGGCCATGGCGAAAAAAACAGAGAATATGCTGAACAGGAGTTGCGGTGGGACAACATAGCAGAGAAAACTGTTGATGCCTATCAAGTTTTGTTAAAACAATGAACAGGAAAGAATTTGTTTCCGTATCTATCATTACTCCTTTTCGTGATAATCATGAAGAATTAATTCAATTAAAATCCAGCCTCGATCAACAAACTTACCCGGGGCAAAATATTGAAATCATCTTCATTGATAATGGGTCTGTTCGTCAATTTACTTTTCCGGATCACTTTTTTGGGAATATAATTCTGATAAATGAAAATGATAATCTGCACAGCCCTTATTCTGCCAGAAACCGGGGAATTGAAGCTGCAAACGGGGATGTGATAGTATTCATTGATGCAAATTCAAGGCCTCGTGCCAACTGGATTGAAAAAGGATTGATCTGCATGCGGGAATCGGGCTCTGATATCACAGCCGGTGATGTTCAATTTGAACTTGGAGCTACTCCCTCGGCATCAAACATTGTTGATGCGCTTACGTCTTTGAACATGCAAAAAGCGGTTCATGACAGGAAAGTTGCATATACGGCAAATTTATTTGTTCGTAAAGAGGTTTTTAAAAAAATTGGATTATTCGAAGAGAAATCAAGGTCGGGAGGTGATGTTCGCTGGACTTTAAAAGCAACTGAGAGAGGTCATCAGATTACATACTGTGAGGATGCAGTAGTATTTAAATATCCACGAACTTTGAGGGCACTGATTAAAAAAAAGATAAGGACTGGAAGAGGATATTTTTACACCTGGCGAAATGAGAAAGATAAACCAATCTGGTTTTATAATTTTTTCAGATCACTTAAGCCACCATCGCTAAAAAAATGGGATAAGAATTCTGATAGAGGCCGTATGCTTGATAAGGGTAACAAACTTAAAATTTGGTTACTTTTATATATTATTGGAATTGCTGAACAGCTTTCATTCACAACAGAATATTTGAGATATAACCTTGGTAAGCAACGGGATATTGACAGGCGGCAGCAATTGATCAAGGATTCTGAGGAGAATAATCACTAAGCATTCTAACCTGCATCATAACATTTTCACAGAGCGATGAATTATTGGATTTCCGTCATTTCATTTAGCAAATTTAATGGAGGAAAAGTTAGTGTTATATCTGGATCTCTGCATCCATTGTCAATGAGAAACTGTGCTGTCTGGTCGTAAACCGGTGAATCGAATAAATTTGCTGCCGGTCGGAATATTTCAAGGTATCTGCAATTGTTGAAATCAGGATTTGCAACAAAAAAACCCGCTGTACCGGCACCTTTAATAAAATTTGTTAATACATCCAGTGCTGGTTTCAGACCTCCATAATTGGAGTCTTGCAAATTAGGCCAGTCCCGGTCATATCCGGTTCTGTTTTTCCTGATCATGGCGAGATTCATGAATCCGCGTAAATTGAAGTAGACATAATGCTGCGAAAGATTTCGCTGGCTCTCAAATTGCTGAGCGCCATCAAATGAGATCTGTTTAGAAATTTTTGTTTGAAGTGGCATGATATGAGATGCAGAATTAAGCAGGCCTTCTTGTTCGGTAAACAGAAAAATTGATGCGCGTTGAACATCCATCCAGGTTGAAACATTGTTGCACCAATTATCATTATCGCAAAATGCATCAGCATTATACCTGCGTACATACCATCTCGAAAAATGATAAAACCACTCTTTTAGTCTAACATGATGCTGCTGTGTCCAATGAACACTGTCATATATTAAACCTACAGCTTCAATTATGGGGATAAAGTCATTAGCATCAATAATACCTTGTAGTTCACCGGTATTTACCCCTTTGGCAACCTGAGCATGATTCAAATTCGGATTCATGCGGGTTGTTTCATCAAGAAACCAGCTATAAATCAATTCGGATGCTTTTCTTGCATATTTTTCGTCTTTACTAAAGTACCATGCCAGTGACAAAGTATAAATTGCAGAAGAAACATCAGCCAGTTTAGGGCGGTCGTAATTGTATATTTCGGGGTTTGTTACACCATCTTTGGTAATCGTGTAGGCACCATTTTCGTCGGGCCATCGATATCTTGCGATACTCATATAATCATGAATATCTCCACTTGGCGGCAGATAGGCTTTATCAGTTACAAATTGATAGTCGTCTCGTGCATATAGAAATTCGGCCCCCTCAATCAAGTAACTGTACTCAAACTGAAAGAATGGATCATCAAGATTCGATCTGATCAAGTCAAGATAAGTGACGTTAAGAATATATGGGCCTGTATTCGCTACAGAAAAATCAGGAATGGATTCTTGTTTGTCACTGCAAGCATGAAAAAAGAGAAAAAAAAGAGGCAAATAAAGTAAAATGGTTTTTGCCTTATATTTCATTTTTGATGCAGAAGTTATTTAAGGACTTTTAAGTGTTTACATTAGAGAACAAAATAATAAGAATTTCAGTTTTAAGAATTGATGAAAATTTTTTTTATTCAGCACGTATACCTTTTTATAAAAGCAGATATAGTCCGGATGAATTATATCCGGGGAGCAACAGATGTTGTATCATTATGAAATCTATAGCTGATTGTAGATATATCAGGAATCACTGTTAAATTAATTACTTATAAAGACCAAACATTAAGCTGTCCAACAATGTCAGTTTGATTCCAAATTTTAAAAAAACTAAACTTGACCCCAACCGTATCCGTAATAATTCCGGTTTTGAATAATTGTATTCAATTACAGAGTACACTTAAAGCATTATCTGATCAAAGCTACCCATCACAACAGATTGAAATATTGGTTGTGGACAATGGTTCTGATGAAGATATATCAGATTGTATTAGCAATTTTAATGTTAAATTAATTCGTGAAAATTTTCAAAAAAGCCCATACGCAGCAAGAAATAGTGGAATTAATTCATCAATTGGAGATATTATCGCATTTACCGATGCCAATAAAACACCGGCAGGAAATTGGATCGATGAAGGGGTGAGAGCACTTTTTCATAACCATGCTGATGCAGCAGGAGGTAATATTATTTTTACTATTCCCGATAAACCGACTGCTTCTGAGGTTTTTGATTCCGTTTTTTCTAATAATAACCGCAATCTTGTTCTAAATGAGAAAGCTGCTGCAACAGGAAATTTGTTTGTAAGAAGGCAGCTATTCGATTCCGTTGGCCGGTTTCACGGTGAATTTCGTAGTGGTATGGATGTATGGTGGACGCAGAGAGCCGTTCGATATGGGTTTAAACTTATTTATGCTGACAAGGCAAGTGTATATTGTGTACCCAGAAAGTATCGGGCACTGATGAAAAAAGCGTTCAGAGTAGGCAAATCACACCCATTCATCAGAAGGGAAGCGGGCGATTCGATACTGATTATTATATCAACCATTTTCCGTACATTTTCACCACCTCGTTTTAAATGGCTGAATGATAAGAACTTAGAACCTTACAGCACAGTGTTTAAAGTAAGATTATGGGTAGTTGCATGGTCTTATAAATGTTTTCTTGGTTTTGGCAGGTTTTGGGGCTTATTATCATTAAGAAGGTTCTATAAGAATCTGGAATCATCACAAGCATAATCCAATAATCCATTGACCTGTCGGGTTACTTATCCAAGAATGTAGTATGAAAATTGGGTTTTTATATTATAAATTTTTCCCGGTTACAGGCGGTGCGGCCATACATGGTTATCATCTTGCAAAAGAACTTTCATTGATGGGGTATCAGCTCTTTAAACTTAATGGAGATAAAGATCCTTATACAACGAAGCTCAGAAATCCGGTAACGGGTTTTATATGGATGCTGGCCAGATGCGAACTGATTTACATAAGAATGGATTACTTTCTTAAACCAAGAAATCTGCTGGTAATTCTGGCACTTCTTTTCAGAAAAAGAGTATTTGCAGAGTTAAATGCTCCTTCGGATGAGTTATATCTTTATGGTAAATCAACCTCTTATATCAATTTTGTTGATCGATTGATGTCAATAATTTTAAATAGAGTTGAAACGGTAATTGTTGTAAGTGAGCAGATTAAGCAATATTGTGAATCACAGCTTAAGTTAGAAAATGTAAAAGTGGTTGAAAATGGTGCCAATCGTTTTGAGGATTCAACGGAAAATGTGTCAACTGAGATTATTGATCAACTGGATACGATCAAAAGCAAATGGCCGAAAGTTGTTGTATGGTCTGGTTCTTTAAACAAGATGCAGAATCTGGATTTGTTAAAAAAACTGGCGATCAGGTCGAATAAGAGAGCTGCTTTTCTGATTATCGTAAAAGATGAAATTGGAGTACATTTACCGGATATGGATACACCTAATGTATTTATCTGGAAAAAATTGAACAGGTCAGAAGTTGAGTATATTATTAAAAAAGCTGATATCGGATTGGCACTTTATGGAAATTATGATTGGTGCAGGTGGGGTTTTTATAACAGTTCACTCAAAATGTACGAGTATCTAAGTAATGAACTGCTCACCATATCCAACAAAGAGGGAACACCTGTTCAGCGAAGTAGTCCTAATTTCAGATTTGCAGAAAATCTTGATGAAATGCTTACCTTAATTGAAGATGAAAGACCATCTACCGGGCCAGTAAATCAATATAGATCCTGGAAACACGTTGCATCTGAAATATCAAATCTAATTCACAGTCCATCACCGGCTTGAAAAGCAGAACCATCTCACATATCAGATCCATAGCTTTTTTGTTGCCCTTTATTCTATATGAAGACTTCTGGCTAACTACAATCATGTTTTCTGCCGGTATTGTTCTGATCTATACCGAAAATTTAAAAAATGCAATTGCAGGGTTAAACTGGAAAGAATATCTCTTTTTTGTATACATGTTCCACATGTTGTTTGGGGAGCGCAGTTTTGCTTATGTGGGCTTTGAACCACTATTTATTACTGAAATTGTATTATTGATCCTTACTGCCGCATATGCAAAAGATTTACTTAAAGTACGCAGGGTACTCTTTATTTATTATCTGATTGTA
>PWLN01000197.1 GCA_003559375.1 Balneolaceae bacterium
CGGTACGCGAGCTGGGTTCAGAACGTCGTGAGACAGTTCGGTCCCTATCTGCTGTGGGCGTAGGAATTTTGAGGAGAGCTGCTCCTAGTACGAGAGGACCGGAGTGGACGCACCGCTAGTGCACCTGTTGTGGCGCCAGCTGCATCGCAGGGTAGCTATGTGCGCATGTGATAAGCCGCTGAATGCATCTAAGCGCGAAGCACACTCCAAGATAAGAATTCCCTTAAGAGCCCCCGAAGACCACGGGGTAGATAGGCGGCAGGTGTACGCATGGTAACATGTTCAGCCGAGCCGTACTAATCGCTCTTGCGGCTTTGCATGCATGGTTTGCACAAACTGCATTCCAGCACAGCCAGGCGCAAATGGGCTCCAATTGCCCGATCAAAAACAGATCAGCCCACTTTTACTATCCCATTACATAATTTTATTGATGAGGTGATTGTAGCGCGGAGGTTCCACCCGTTTCCATTCCGAACACGGCCGTTAAGCTCCGCTGCGCCGATGGTACTGCAATCGCGGGAGAGTAGGTCGTTGCCTCATCTCTTTCTACAGGCCCCTGTTCGCTCTGCGTTCAGGGGCCTTTTTAATTGGATGATATGCCCCATTGGGATCCCTACGGGGCGATTGCAGATATTCGATATCCGATATTCGATTTTTCCAATGGCTCATCTTTTCGCTGCGCGGGGGAATGATGAGCCCCACGAAGCGAGATCCTCTCGGGGCGATCTTACTTACTTCGCATATCTGCAATCGTATATCACAAATCGAAAATCACCCGACCTATATCCTGCTTTCCACCTGCACTATCATGGATTTATACCATGTATGAAAAGTATCATCCATAATCTTCAGCCGAATCTGCTCCATCAACCATAAGTAAAATGTAAGATTGTGTTTCGATGCCAGCTCAAGTCCTAATATTTCGTTGTTGCGAAATAAATGATGGATATAACTCATATAATATCGCTGGCAGATTTCGGATGGGAACTCTGGGTCGAGAAATTCATGATGATGTTTCCACTTGGCATTTCGGATGTTTATGATTCCGCTTCTGGTAAAAAGCATTCCGTTTCGGGCATTCCGGGTTGGCATCACACAATCGAACATATCAATCCCCAACGCCACACATTGTAATAGATTTCCCGGTGTGCCAACTCCCATCAGATAGCGTGGTTTTTCTTCCGGTAAAAAATCGGTATTAAAGTCGGTTATTTCATACATGAGCTCGGCTGGTTCACCTACACTTAATCCGCCGATTGCAATGCCTTCAAAATCAAGTGAACAGATATATTCAGAAGACTCTTTTCTCAGATCTTTAAATGTGCCACCCTGCACAATTCCAAATTGCTGCTGAGAATGGCCATATAATGGTTCAGTGTTCAGGAATCGAACCCTTCCTCTCTTTGTCCATCTGTGTGTAAGCTCCATCGAATTTTTTACATATTCATATTCGGATGGCCAGGGCGGACATTCATCCAAAATCATCATAATATCGGATCCCAGAATTCGCTGTGTATCCACAACATTTTCTGGTGTAAACAGGTGCCTTGAGCCATCTATATGGCTTTGAAATGTTGCCCCTTGCTCCGATAAATTTCTTATATCTGAAAGTGAGAATATCTGATAACCACCTGAGTCGGTCAAAATCGGCTTGTTCCATCCGATAAATTTATGCAAGCCACCGGAAGCATTCATAATTTCGTTACCCGGCCGCAGATATAGATGGTAGGTATTTCCAAGGATAATCTGCGCTTTAATCCGATCAGACAGATCATCCTGGTTAACTGCCTTTACAGTGCCAAGGGTGCCGACTGGCATAAAAATCGGAGTTTCGATATCTCCGTGACCTGTTTCTAAATTTCCAGTCCTTGCTTTTGTAGAATCCGCTTTTTTTCTTATATGAAACAATAGAAAATTTAATTGAGTGACATATTATTGTATATTTTTATACAAATTTAAGCAAGATTACTGCGTTAGAAATGCAATAATTATAAATAATGTAATAGCCTGGCATTAAACTTTGTTTTTAAATAGCAGGTGTGTAAATAATGAGGGTGATTCCTGCAAGCCAAGTTACGGTATTAAATGCTGTTTAGCATTTTTTATGTAAATGACATGTCCTTTTAAAATTAAAACGAATAAAAATCAGATAATCTGCTATAGCTCCTTTGCACCATGAATGATACATTAGTGATCATACCCACATATAATGAAGCTCATAATATTCGCAGATTGATCGATATCCTGATGTTTTTAAAACCGGCTGTTGATGTGCTTATTGTAGATGATGGTTCTCCTGATGGTACTGCTGAAGTTGTAAAGGAGAAACAAAGCGAATACGCCCAACGGATTGCATTAATTGAACGTGATGGCAAACAAGGTCTTGGTACTGCTTATGTGGAAGGATTTAAATATGCCCTCGCTCAAAATTATCAATTTATTTGTGAAATGGATGCCGATTTTTCACATGATCCCAATGATCTTTCAGCATTAATCAATGAGGTAAAAGAAGGACGAGCAGACCTGGCTATCGGTTCCAGGTACTGTAAAGGAATCAGTATCGTAAACTGGCCGCTCCGCCGACTTATATTGTCTTATGGGGCTAATCTGTACGCAAGAATTATTACAGGGCTCCCAATAAAGGATACAACCGCAGGATTTAAATGCATACATCGTAAAGTGCTTGATGCCCTTGATCTTGACAGAATTATCTCGAATGGTTATGCATTCCAGATTGAAATTCATTTTCGGGCTTGGAAAGCCGGATTCAGATTAAAAGAAGTATCCATAATATTCAGGGAACGAGAAGAAGGTGTTTCGAAGATGTCAAAATCGATTGTCAGAGAGGCTGTTTGGAGGGTTTGGAGCCTGAAATTTAAAAGCCTGATTGGATCGCTATAGAAGTATTTGTTGTTATAAATTTCAAAGATTGTAAAGATGTTCAAATTACCAAGTCTCAAGTTTATTGCAGTACAACTTCTCTATCTTGTCACATTCGGGCTAGCATCACTCAGAAAATGGGAAGCAGGAGGAGTACAAGAAAGTTTTCGTGATCAATTTGGTGAAAGCTGGCTCGCTGAATTACCCGGTGAGCTTGCATTACCTTATTATACCATTGTGATCCTTGAATCCCTGATTGTAGTTCTATTCATCATCAGCCTATTCCGAATGGAATGGCAAAGTAATAGTGACAAGAGATTTATGTTATATGGCCTTATTGTATCACTTTTTACTTTTGTTGTATTGGCTTACGGTCTCAGGCTAACCGGGCAATTTCAGGGCACAGCAAATGCCTTTTTCTACTTTGGATGCACCCTGTTTGCCTTATATATTACCGAAAAAGCGTCATCAGCTTCTGTACATAAATCTGAAGAAGAATTAATAGAGAATTGAACCAAACGATACTGCACTTTCCTGTTCCGATTCATCCCACCAGTGATAATTAATAATCTTCCCTTTCGGATTTTGCAATAGATTCAGAAAAAGGTACAAGGGCGGGAAACCACAGATTCTTGTTTGGTCATATTTTTCTGTAATCAATGCCAACAATTGATTGACATCTCCCTGGGCAGCGTATTGCATGAATTTGCTATCAAGTTCAGAAACCCATTCTCTCATGGAAGCTGCCGGTTTATCATCCCCGAACTTCCTCCCGACATGAGAAAGATCCCCGCTTATCAGCAGAAAAGTATCATCATCAATCCACTTTCTAAGTTCTGTAGTGAAATGATTAATTTTTGAGCCCAATTCACCACCTGGCATATAGAAGAGTTCGTCAAAACCACCAACAAGTATTGGGACAATCTTGAAATCGTGCTGCCAGAAATGTCGTGCCAGCAGTAAGTGTAATTCAATACTATGTTCCATGCGGTGAGCCCTGTCATTAATTGTGAAACCATTCTGCTCTGCACTTAATAGAAGATGTTTCAATACTTCATTATCGGGATTCAGTTTACAACCCGGGAGTTCAAATATCTTGTTTGATCCGATAAAGGGGGTATTTTCATAAAAGTCCCCAAAATAACCAGCGTAATGTGCTGTGCCAAGCACAATTACCCGTTTAGGCTTCAGGTTTCTAATGGTTGTGAAAGCTTCCTTGTATTGGCTTAGTCCAACACTCAGGTCAATGTGCGGCGCATAAAGTGCCCGATGTCTTTTTTTGCCAGTTACTATGCCTTCCGAATTCTTGAAAATATCTTTAAAAAAAAGGTTAAACTCTTCTGCCCGTTCAGGATATAATTGTCCGGCAAGAGCAGGTTTTCTTACATTGTTATTCTCAAAGTTTTTATTTATTTCACCCTGCTGATACATGAAATTTGCGGAGTTAATAGCAAGGTTTTCATCAAGAAGTTGTGCAAACCCAAGCAGCGCATTCGGATTCAGCTTATGATTCAACAATTTTGTAATCTGTTCAACACTATATGAACCGGAAATGAAATTCAACAGTGGCTCTATTGATGCATCAAGGGCGAAATTTGAAGGCATATAGCCCATAGAATCGTGAAAATAAAGCAATGACCTTCCATTGTCGCGGAGCGGAATGATTTGGATCTCCCTTCGGAGTTCCGGTATTCGTTTTTTCAGTGAGTTAAAAATCAGATTGTCGCCCATTTTCTTTTTGACCTCTCATAATCCAGCATTCACATTTCTTGCCATACTTTATGCAAATTGGATGTTCTGGTGGTTCTGATATCCTTGCTTTACAGGCGTTTCTTCCGTGGTGAATAAGCAGATGAGAAAGATTGGTCCAGGTTTCGCGGGGAAATAATGCCATTAGGTCACGTTCAATTTTGTCGGTATTGATTTTTTCGCGGGTCAGGCCAAACCTGTTAGATAGTCTTTTTACATGCGTGTCTACCACAACACCGTCATTTATACCAAATGCATTACCGAGTACGACATTTGCGGTTTTTCTTGCAGCTCCTCTCAGGGTTAAAAGCTGATCCATACTGTCTGGCACCACACTATTAAATTCATCACGAAGTGTAATGGAAGTTTCTTTCAGCGATTTTGCTTTATTTCTGAAAAAACCGGTAGTCCGAACTAATTCTTCGAGCTCTTCAAGAGGTGCTTCTGCCATAGCTTCGGGAGTGGGGTAAGCCTTAAAAAGGGCCGGTGTAACTTTATTCACACGTACATCTGTACATTGGGCACTCAGTATGGTGGCAATGAGCAGCTCAAATGGATTTCTGTGGTTTAGTTCACAATGAGGGTTAGGGTAATACTTCAGAAGTTCCTCATAAAGATTCAGTGCCCGTTCTTTCTGCTGCCTGGATTTTTTTGGAAGTTTTGTCACTGTACTGTCAAAATTTTAAAGTGTTTTTTATCCGATTGTAAGTTCGCAATTACAACAGAGAACCTGAAACGGTAATTTCTTACCTAATAATATATTGCCTCTGAAAATATTTAATCCGTAAACTTCGCAGGTAATTCTGGAATTAATAAATGCATGACTAAACGACTCGCTTACGGAACCATTTTTCTGTTTACGATTATCTACATTCTGAGTTTTGTAGACCGGCAAATTGTGGCTGTATTGGGCACCCAGATTCGTGACACATTTCTGTTATCAAATTTTCAACTGGGGTTGCTTTATGGCCCGGCCTTTTCCGTGGTTTATGCCATAGCGGGTATACCAATGGGCAGGCTCGCAGATAAAACATCAAGAAAAATGATGATTTGTCTTGGCCTGTTGATATGGAGCCTGATGACTGTAATCAGTGGTTTTGCATCATCTTTTGCCTTTTTAATAACTGCACGATTATTTGTAGGATTGAGCCAGGCAATTTTGAGTCCTGCAGTTTACTCCTATATGGCTGATGAATTCAGTCCGCAGAAAAGAGCTACCATTTTTTCAATTTATGCAAGTGGTATATTCATTGGCATTGGTTTGTCGTTTCTTGCCGGGGGTACAATTGCCCTGCATTATGATTGGAGAATGGCCATGATTGCAGCCGGTCTGCCAGGTATAGCATTTGTTCCATTTGCCTGGTGGTATTTAACAGAGCCAAGGCGTAAGGCGAATGTATCAAAACCGGATTCCTCGGTTTTTTTGGACATTATTTTCATGCTCAAGAAGCCATCAATCCGTTGGCATCTCATAGGTTTTGCGTGTCTTGCTTCAACGGGATATACCATTCTTGCATTTGCAGGCAATGTATTTAACGATGTTTTTGGCAGAGCTGATCTTATTCCAAAATACGGCTGGTTTCTGTTTGGTGTGGCAGGAACAGTGATTATTTCAGGAAAAATTGCTGATCATCTTTCGCGGAAAAATCCATCCCGAAGATTTTGGATGGGTATAGTTGCCGCAGTGGGGGGGATACCATTTTATCTTTATGGCCTGTTTCACTCATCAGCAGAAATGGCTTTTCTATTTACGGGAATAGGTGTTTTAGTATCATCATCGTATAATGGTGTGGCTGCCGCACTTTTACAATATTTTGTTCGATCAAATCAAAGAGCTTTGGCCGGAGGTTTGTATCTTTTCGTTATCAGCATTGCAGGATTTGGAATTGGTCCGCCTCTTACCGGGTGGTTAACGGATTCGGTTTTTACCGGCAACTATTCTGTATCTTATGCTATCATTACGATTATGATAATTAATGGCATAATTGCTGTTATTTCATTTACTCAGGCCATGAAGCACTATCATCAGGATGTGATTGAAAACCATGCAGAAGTTTATTTATCTCTAACTTCTGTGCCAAAAGAAAAAAATTAATTGTAGTATTTATTTTGAAAGACAAAAAGAAAGCCCCTTTTATTGAGAACTTCGACCTTACGCGTTGGAAAGAGGCCCCATTCTTAATGGCAAAAGGTTTTTTAATGGGTTCGGCCGATATTGTGCCAGGTGTAAGCGGTGGCACTATGGCACTGATTACCGGAATATACGACCGCCTGATCTTTGCGATCAAAAGTATCAATACCAATGCCATATCCTATGCATTTACATTGAAGCTGAGGTTGCTTTTTGAACAGGTACATTGGAAGTTTTTTCTATTGCTTGGCAGTGGAATGGTTTTGGCAATTATCTTTTTTACGAGAATAGTGCCACTCCAAATTTATATGTTCACCCACCCGGAAATTGTTTACGGGCTTTTTTTTGGCCTCATTCTCGGATCAATCGTCTTACTTATCAGGGAGATAGATTCAACAGGCCGTAGTTGGAAAAATACATTTCCTCTCTTGGCTGGTGCCCTCTTTGGATACTGGGTGGTAAACCTTGTTCCCGGTGATACACCTGAAACGTTTTGGTTTGTATTTCTTACCGGCTCAGTAGCGATTTCTGCAATGGTTCTTCCTGGTATATCCGGTTCATATATCTTGTTAATCTTTAATAAATACGACTATATTTTAACTCAACTTAGTTACCTTGGCACGCCTGATACTGCTGAGGGAATAATTAACCTGATACCATTTGTAACAGGAATGGTTATTGGAATAGCAGCATTTTCGAGAATACTTTCCTGGCTTCTTAAAAACTTCAGAACCATAACAATTACTGTTTTGATTGGTTTTTTACTCGGCTCATTATATATAATCTGGCCATTTCAGGAAAGAGAGTATTACGAAACAATTAGTTCTGTAGTAACTCTTGAAGCGACTGATCCGGTTGTTGAGGAATTACTGATTTATGGCACCGAAAGCAATCATCCAGAATACCAGAGAATTGGCCGTGTGATTGAGAGGGATCCGGAGACTCAGGCAGTTGAGCTTGTAGAGATAGAAACGGTATCAAGAAAAGTAATTTCGAGCAAACCTTTTAATCCATGGTCTGCGAACTATCGTTATTTGGAAAATGTAAATAAGAGAGGCGGGATGATTGGAATCATGATTGGACTGATGATGATCATCGGTATCTCTTATCTCCGCAAAAAAGGATAGAAATAAGCCCATATGAAGCACGATGATTAAGAGGAATTCGTGAAAATGGAAAAATTCATTAGCAATGCGCTAAGCGCTATGCGCCATGCTGATCTTATTATTACTTTGTAAATAAGTTTGTATCCATAAACTGCAAAATGCTTTGCAACAACAAGTTTGGAAACAATCAATTAAAGAATTCTCACATTTTCCTTATCATACGAATAGAACATGTAATAAATAACCAGGGTTATAATTATGATACAGATAAAGAAAATTTTAGTACCGACCGACTTTTCCAAAGGGTCTGAAGTTGCATATCCTGTTGCCCAGAATATTGCCGATACATTTGGCAGTACCATTGATTTTATTCATGTTATCCCTACACTCAAATATCTGAATGAAAGTATCAAGCGCCTTGGTGTGCCATTGGATATGAATAAGGATATTTATCCCCGTATTTTGGAAGAATGTGAGCTAAAGTTAAAAAAATTAATGGGCCAGTATCTTAAAGAGATTAATATGGGGAAACATATTATCAAAATCGAGCGGCGCCCCTCAGAAGCAATTGTTGATTATGCGACAAAAAACGGTTACGACATGATTGTATTGGGTTCGCACGGAAAAGATGAAGCAAAATTGATTCGCGGCGGAACCACTGAAAGGGTGATACGAAGGTCTAAAGTACCAGTTTTTTCAATAGATAGCCGTTTTGACCGCAATAATATAAAAAATGTACTATTAACAACTGATACATCCGAGCTATCACTTGCAGCATTTCCATTGGCTGTAACACTTGCTGACTCATATGGCGCCGATCTAACCCTTTTTCACGTTGTTGAGCTCTATGGCAGTGTATCTGAGGAAATTCCGAGGCAGCCGGCCAAAGGTCAACAAATATCCATCTATGAAGGCATAATCAGCCGGATCAATCATTTTCTTGATGCCAGAAAGTATGACACGATTCACGTACAGCGTACGGGTATTATGTTCGAAGATGAAGTGATCATTACGGAAGGTGAGAAAAGTAAAAAAATTCCTTTATACACCAAGGTTGAAAAAGGTATTTCGGCTCATTATGAAATCGAATCGTATGCCAGTGATAATGCTGATATTGTAGTTATGGCTACACATGGACACAGCGGTTTTGCTCATCTGATTCTGGGTTCTACGGCAGAAAAAGTGGCGCAATATCTTCGTAAACCGGTTGTTACCTTCCGCCCAGATGAAAGTGATTTTAAGCCGGCGGACGGTTAAAGGTTTCAGGTTTCAGGTTCCAGGTTTAAGGTTTAAGGTGGCGGTGAGGGCAATAAGTCATCTGACGAGTTACATCGAAAAACGAACCATTTACAACATGAGATAATCCCCGAACGACTCGTCTGATGACTTGCGGTGTTGGAGTGCTGGCGGTATAGCTTAGCAAGGTTCATTTTTTCGCTGCGCGTTCAAAGAATGAGCCCCGCGAAGTGCTCATCTTTTACCTACGAAGCGAGATCCCTCCACTCCATCCCGACGAAAATACACCGTCGGGATTCCGGTCGGGATGACAAAGGCACGTTGTACAACCAGGCGGCGCGGATAACCCCCGGCATACCGAATACTATATGCGCCGCCTCTTGATTAAAACCCGCACTGTCATCCCGCCTGTCCCTACGGGAAACAGCCCCGTGCAAAAAATGTAGTTTTGATGTGTGATTTTCATTCGCGGGGCGCGGCTGCCCCGTAGGGATGGCTATGCCAAGGGATCTCGCTTCGCGGGGAAAAGATGAGCCATGTTCATAGGACTTACTAATAAGGAACCACACTCACTCACTCCGCCCGTTGCACAATAGTGTATAAAAAGAAAAATTAATACATTAAAGCCTTGTATTTTTGATATAAGCATTGCATTTTCACGTTGAAAAATCATTTCATCAGGATTATTTTATTGAATCTTTTTTTCTTACATGTCGTATCTGTAAAACTGTAATTACTAATCTATCAAACCGTTCAACTATGAATCATCGTATTTATCCGGTTTTTCTGGCCTTACTTACCATTATTATATTACCGGTGCTTGTTCATTCTCAAAACCTCGAAAGTTTTGAGCAAAATGTAACCGAGTTTACACTTGATAATGGCCTGCATTTTATTGTGGTTCATCGTCCGGTTGCGCCTGTAGCGAGCTTTGTCACATTTGTGGATGTTGGCGGGGCCGATGAACCTGCCGGACACACAGGAATAGCCCATATTTTTGAGCACATGGTTTTCAAAGGGACCAAAAC
>PWLN01000146.1 GCA_003559375.1 Balneolaceae bacterium
AATCAGTTTGCAGAGATTTGTTCAACTGCTTACGAACCGCACCCTATGCCAGACTTCCGAAGTCTATCGGTCTCTGCCAACGCTGCTTCCCCTACAAACCCATTCCCGTTTTTTTCAGAAGCCTGAAAGACTTCGGAAGTCTCTCATTGCCGTTAAAATGTTTAATAATTGAAGTTCACTTCAGTAATTTTATTTTGAAAATAAAAAATCCAAACTGAATTAAAACAGATGATCCGCAGAACCATTCAGGACTACATTATGAAATTCCTTTTTAAAGGCAAGGTCATCATCCTGTACGGGGCTCGCAGAACCGGCAAAACCACCCTCTCTAAGGTTATTCTTTTGAGACACCGAAAAAAGTATTTGTCTTTTAGAAGTTAGCTTTTTAAAGCTAGTTTTTGCAACTTTTTAACCGCCAACTCCAAATTCATGAACAGTAAAAAAACAACAAAAATAGGTCATCAAAATCGTCCTTCAAAAGCCAAGCACCAACCACCATCATGAAAAGTCTTCTCATAGCCCTGTGTTGCTGTTGGCCGCTGTTCGCGGCAATCGAAGCCTATGGACAATCTAATTTTCCATCTTCGGGGAAGGATGAATATTATTTGCGCATGCTGCAGGTTGTCGGTGTTACAGATGACGGTGCTTCGTGGATGCTGCGGCCGTATACGGAATATGAATCTGATGTAATCCGTTCTCATCCCTGGGAGCAAATGGTGCCCGGAGATGATGAGCCTATTTATTCCCTGGGTAAATGGATTTCAGCGGGCTTGTACCAGCCGGCCTGGTTTCAATCGTACAATACCAGGCTGCCCCGTGGTGCGCATGATGGGGCGATATGGCAGGGACGCGGATATAATACCGCTTTTACAATCGGAGGAGAATTTACTGCCGGCCCGTTGCATGTCCGGCTACGACCGGTTGTTGGCATGTCCCAAAACCGGGAGTTTAATCTTGGTCCGCACAGGCCGCAAAACAAAAATATCGATGGTGTTATGACTCCGTTTAGCAGATATGCTTATCCAACAACCGCAGGCATAGACTATGTGCAGCGGTTCGGGGATTCCTCATATAGCTGGATTGACCCGGGCGACAGCTCGGTGGAGTTGAGGCAATGGGGAGTACGGCTGGCATATTCGAACCAGCGGATCTGGACAGGCCCGGGAATTAACACATCGCTGCATTTTGGCTATAATGCTCCCGGTTTCAGGCATTTATATTTTGGTACGTACCAACCGCTCAAAACGATAGCCGGAACCGTTGAATTTGCATATATCTTTGGCCAAACAAGGGAATCAGAATACTATAGCGAAGGGAGGATAATTGGATCGCATTCGATTAATTCACTGGTATTCATCTATCGGCCGTGGTTCAGCGGAGGGCTTTCTATTGGCGTGGCGCGTACCTTCTATCATATGTATCCGGAATCTTTTTCACAGTACAAAAACCAGGCTTTAAAATTGTTTGAAGCGGCTTTAAAAGAGAGCCTCAAAGATGAAGAAAACCCGACGGGAGATGACCCCGACAATCAGAATGCCAGCGTGTTTCTGCGCTATGTGCTTTCCGACTACGGGGTGGAGTTCTACCTCGAGTTTGGCAGGAACGACCATAATATGGACTGGCGTGATTTCCGTGCCCACCCCGACCATTTTCGCGCATATGTGATGGGGATAAATAAAACCTTTTTGCTGGCAAACAACAGATTTTTAGGCGTAAATTTTGAACTGAACCAGCTCGAAGGGAACCGTGTTGCCCTTGCGCGTGGATTTGGCATAACCAGTTGGTACACCCATGCCCAGCAGATATTAGGGGTATCGAATCAGGGGCAGCTCATGGGATCAGGTTATGGGCCCGGGATGAACCTTCAAATTGTTCGGGCCGAGCTGTTCGATGAAAGAGGAAGCCTGGCCGTAAAAGGGGCACGTATTGTGTATGACAACAACCGGCTTGATTCAAGTTTTGAGACATTCAGAAATGCTAATTACGGGAATGTAGAACGCTGGGAAATCCGGAACATCGAATACATGGCAGGGGTGGAGGCCACTGCCTTTTTACCCTACGGAATCGAACTATGCGCGGTCATTGAACAAAGTTTAATCATGAATCAGCACCATCTGCGCGCTAACGACTACTGGAATACCCGCATCGAACTAGTAGCCCGAAAACAAATGCGCAACTGGAAACGATGAGCGGCCCAAGGTTCCCGTGTAAAGGAACAGATTAACGGATCATTGTTCTTGATGAAGCCCAAAGTATTCCGGATATCGGACTCACCCTCAAAGTGCTCGTCGATACCCGCCCGGAGTTACAGATTATCGCCACGGGTTCATCATCTTTTGATATGGCACAGGCGTTCAGTGAACCTCTCACAGGGCGCTCCCGCACCTTTACGTTATACCCGTTCTCACTAACAGAAATATCACAGGATTCCCATCCTGTTGACTGGAATGCCCGGCTGCAAAAGTCAAAAAACCGGCGGAATTTCTGGAAAGCTATCAAAAATCCAG
>PWLN01000320.1 GCA_003559375.1 Balneolaceae bacterium
GATAAAACTAAGCAGGGGCAAAAATTCCTGGGGCTTCCGGTAGGTGGTTCGATATCTGATATGCAGAAAGCCGTAAGGAAGTATACTGTGGATGAGATTCTAATTGCAATGCCATCCGAATCGGGTGAGGTGATTCGTCGTGTTGTAAACTATGCCAGAGAAACAGGTAAGAAATACAGAATTATACCAAGCATTTATGATTTGATAAGTGGTAAAGTATCTATAAATCAGATAAGAAATGTTGATGTGGAAGACCTGTTAAGGCGTAAACCTGTTCAGCTGGAAACGACTAATATCAGAAACTATATAGTAGATAAAGTAATTCTGGTAACTGGGGCAGGAGGGTCTATCGGATCTGAGATTGTTCGTCAATTATCCCGATATAACCCGCAGAATGTTATACTATTCGGCAGGGGTGAAAATAGTGTTCATCAGCTTATAAATGAAATTGAAAATATTTTTCCGGAACTTCGATATAGTATACAAATCGGTGATATAAGAGACTACCAAACTCTTGAACGTGTATTCAGGGAGTTCCAACCGAGCGTGATTTTCCATGCTGCAGCACATAAACACGTGCCATTAATGGAAGAAAATCCTGAGCAGGCAATTCTAAATAATGTTGAAGGTACCAGAAATCTTGTTGATCTTGCTTTAGAATACAATGTTCAATATTTCGTGAATATTTCAACAGATAAAGCTGTTAACCCTACTTCTGTTATGGGGGCATCAAAGCGAATATCTGAGCAGATTGTTCAATATGGAGCATCTAAGGTTGGCAATGGAGAAGTGTTTGTATCGGTCAGGTTTGGCAACGTACTTGGCAGCAGAGGAAGTGTTGTTCCTAAATTTAAAGAACAAATTAAGAATGGAGGGCCTGTTTCCATTACTCACCCTGAAATGATTCGTTACTTTATGACCATACCGGAAGCCTCACAGCTTGTACTACAAGCAGGTGCGCTAAATATGAATGGATCAGTTTTTGTGCTCGATATGGGTGAACCTGTGAATATTGAAATAATGGCCAGAGACCTTATTTCACTATCTGGGTTGGAGCCCGATAAAGATATTAAAATTGAGTACACAGGCATTCGTCCAGGTGAAAAATTATTTGAAGAGCTGCTCACTGCTGAAGAAGGAACTTCTGTTACACGCCATAAAAAAATCTATGTAACAAAGTCAATGGATGTAACCGATAACCTAAATCAGAAATTGGAGGATATTATCCACTCTGCAAAATATGGCACCAGACAAGACATAAAACTTGCAATTAAACAGCTGGTGCCTACGTATAAGTTAGTTGAAGCCGAGGCAGTAGGCTATTGAGTTTTACATCAATAAAAATTCATTTTTACTATTATTTTCCATAACAGACGGTATTTTACAGTTATCATAGAATACCAGATTATACTACGATATGTCAGTTTCATCCATTTGGCAAAAGGTCAGTCGCTTGGAATCAATGTTAGTTGTCAGAAAATAGGTGGCTCATTTGAGTAATCAATCGAATGCATCTGATAATTCAGGGAATGATCGTAACGACAAAAAAAAACTCGCAAAAAAAGAGTTTGTGGAAGAGTACCGGTTAATTCCTGTAGAAGAAGCATCTTACCAGGAGGATGAAGAGTTCATTGATATAATCGGGCTTTTGAAAGATTTATGGTTAAATCGCCGTACGATTTTCATAATAACGGGGTTAATTTTTCTTATTGGCCTATTTTATTATTACGGTAGTGAAAAAATTTACTACTCCGAAGCCATTCTGATGCCAGAGACCGTTGCCAATCGGCCTCAATTTGCTCAGAATATTCAGCAATATGAAACAATGTTAGGTTTGCAAGGACGTACATTTGAAGTAGATATTCGCATTGCCATGTATCCTGATATAGTTAAAAGTCTTCCTTTCCAAATTGAACTTATGCAACATCATATATATTTTTCTAATCTTAACCGCCAAATAACAGTTTTTGAATATTTTACAGAATATCATGAAAAAAGCCTTGTTGACAAGATGGCCGATCTGTTATGGAACCTTACTCTTGGATTGCCTAACAAATTGAGAGATTTTTTTCAATCTGCATTTTCTGAGCCGGTACCTGAAAGACTTCCTGTTAATTTTTCTGAATTAGAAAGTTTTGATAGGCCTTTGATGTTAAACCCTGATGTGAGAAGAGTTGCAAATACCGTTTCAGAATACATTACTGTGAGGCGTGAACCACAATCTGGTTTTATAAATATTGGTGTTGCGCTTACAGATGCACACGCTGCAACTGAAATGGTAATTATAGTAAAAAATTTATTACAAGAGTATGTTGCAGATTACCGTACTGAGAAAGCACTGAATGACCTTGAGTTTATACGCCAGATGTATGAAAATGCGAAATATAATCTGCTGGTTGTTCAGGATTCTCTTGCTGCTTTTCAAGACAGGAATGTTAACATTCAAAGGCATTCGTTGATTTTACAGCAAGAAAGGATGCAAACCGAACGTGACCTTGCATTTAC
>PWLN01000183.1 GCA_003559375.1 Balneolaceae bacterium
CCCTTGACCTGCCACGATTGGAGGTCCTTCGGACGCTTCAATGTGGCTGAGGTGGGACGCTTGCGCCATCAACATAGAGCCGGTCCCTATTACAGGGTACAAGCGAGACGTTTGCGCCATCCTGGACTCAAAACTCAAAACTCAAAACTCAAAACTCAAAACTCAACCCCTTATTCCTTCTTCTCCTGCGGCCTGAATGTTTCCAGGAACTCGATCGGGAATGGTATGTAGGTAAAAGTTGCGTTTTCGCTGCTGATTTCTACCATGGTTTGCAGATATCGAAGCTGCAGGGCTGTTGGTGTTTTTTCGATCATGGCACCGGCCTGAACCAGTTTTGTAGCAGCCTCGAATTCACCCTGCGCGTTAATAATCTTGGCTCTTCTGTCACGCTCACTTTCAGCCTGTCTTGCCATAGCCCGCTTCATGCTTTCGGGGAGTATAACGTCTTTCACTTCAACTGAAACCACCTTGATTCCCCAGGGATCGGTTTGCCGGTCGATGATATCCTGGATTTGCTTGTTGATTTTATCGCGATCGGCGAGAAGTTCATCCAGTTCAAACTGGCCAAGTGTACTCCTGAGGGTGGTCTGTGCCAGCATGGATGTTGCCGCGATGTACCGTTCAACCTGGATCACAGCCCTTTCGGCGTCAACAACACGGAAAAAGGTGATGGCATCCACATTAACGGTTACGTTGTCTTTGGTAATTACTTCCTGCCTTTCAACGTTGATGGTGAGTACGCGAAGATCAACACGTTCAACTTTATCGATGAATGGAATAAGGACGATAAGACCGGGTCCTTTGGTGGCCTGGAATTTACCGAGACGGAAAACTACTCCGCGTTCGTATTCCCTCATGATTTTAAACATCTGCGGCAGAAATACCGACAGAAAAATGACAAGGGTAACTATCCATACTAACATATTGGTAATTGCACCGGGATCGTTCATAAATTTGCTCCGTTAGTTATTATTGATTGTATTTTGATAAAATGGAAGACCTGCCCCGAAGGGATCCCAATGGGAACAGCGTCTGGCGATTTGTTTTACATTTCGCAATGCGCTTAGCGCCAAGCGCATGCCATATAGACTTATTTTTCTTCATGTAATTTCTTTGCCACTGAAGATGCCGGTTTAACCAACACCCTTAAGCCTTTAAACTGGATAATCTCGGCAATTTCACCCTCATTCAACGGGCGGTCACTTTCAGCAGACCAGTATTCACCATCAAAGAAAACCCTTCCTGTCTGTCCGGGCAGGATCGCATCAGTTACCTGCGCTGTTTTACCCACAGTTGCTTCAAGGCCGGTTCTTGGCGGGTTGAAAAGTGATTTTATACCGTATGTTACAATCCACGCGAAGAATGCGGCTGTCAGGAGTGTTGCAGGCACAAGCCAGTACATGGAGATTTCCATTCCCTCCGGAAGATCCTGAAACAGCATCAGTGCCCCAAGGAAAAATGCCACTGCACCACTTGTGATCAGCAGGCCAAATGCCGGAGTGAAAGCTTCCGCCACAAAAAGGATGATTGCCAGGCCAATCAGCAGAAAACCGGCAAGATTTATCGGCATGGCTGCCACTCCATAAAGCAACAGGATTAATGCAATAACTCCCGAAACACCTGGAATTATGCCTCCCGGATTCGTTACTTCGCCTATGATACCATAGATGGCTATCAGAGTAAGGATCAGCATCACTTCAGGACGAATCAGAAAACTGAAAAAAATCTCGGCAAGGGTTTGTGGAATACGGTCGGTATCGGCATCTCGTGTATTCAGGATTTTACCTTCTACTTCCATACCGTCTATCTTTGCCAACAGGTCCTCTATATCATCCGCTATGAGATCAATCACGTTGATTTCAAGAGCTTCGGTTGCGGTGATAGACGCACCATCCGATACAGCAGATTTTGCCCATTCAGCATTTCGCCCCCTCTGCTCCGCAATGGATTCGATAAAACTTTCTGAGAAGTTAAAAATCTTTTTCTGTGCCACAGTATCCATTTCACCGCCTCCCATGGTAACAGGCGAAGCAGCGCCGATATTCGTTGCCGGAGCCATGGCTGCTATGTGGGCAGCAAGAGTGATAAATGTACCAGCACTGCCTGCATTGGCACCTCTGGGTGATACAAAAACAACAGTTGGATGTTCAGTACCGAGTAATGTCTGTACGATATCCTGCGTGGAATCGAGTAGACCGCCTGGCGTATCCAGCTCAATAATGAGTGCCTCGTCGCCCCGCTCAATGGATTTTGCAAGGCCACGTGCGATATACTGAGCACTGGTAGGGCCAATGATTCCTTCCACACGGATGATGCTGACTGTTGATGGCTCACGTTCGTCCAGGTCAACAACTGTAGTGTCTCCGGGCAGGCCATTTCCTTCCTGATCCTGCAACACAAGTACAGATCCGGAGAGTAGCAGAATTAACGATATTAAAAAACTTTTATTCATCATATTGATAGAATTCAAACAAAGCAAAAATGGTTCCTTACTAACGTAATGAAACGTACTTTACCATACTTTAAATATACCATCTTTTGTCCATTGTCCATTGTCCATAAACCAACCTTCTCAGCCACTAATCAAATTCTGCGGATCACTTCGCCACATCGCATCATACGATCACCGTGGTATGGATTGGCGATTTGTTCCTCTCTGCTGAGCCAGTCGGCAGATCCTCCTCGTACCATCGGGCAGCTTTGATGAAAAATGGCATAACCTACCGGCCTGAAGGTTTCAACCATAGCGATCATCGCTTCTGAGACAGCTTCAAAATGGTAACGCTGGTCATCCACATCTTCAAGCGGGATCATTTCACTACCGCTGTTCGTAATTATTTCACTGTAGGATATCCAGAGGGCAGTTGTCTCCTGGTTCAGGTGCAGTGCATCCACGGATTCGGCTTCTGATACAAGGGCTTCTGCTTTTAATGATGCATTTTCAGCATTCGATTCCACGAGGGCATCTTTCAGTTCAAAATAACGGTCTAAAACGCCAGCCATCTGTTCATTGAATTCCGGTGAGGTTTCGACGAGCTGCATCTGCATTTGCATCTGGCGCTGTTCCTGCTGGGCACGTTCCTGTTCCGACGGGCCGCACGCATTAAAAATTAGTGCAATTGCTATTAATAATATCAGAAGGTATTTCATATACCGGTTTCTTTTTTTGGTTTTTTTTGTTTGGCGTAAATATAGCAAATATGGAAGTGGGTTTGTAAAGCTCTTTATTTAAAAAAATGGCAGGGTTTTTATTGTGTAGTGTGCTTGGCGCGAGGCGCACAGCGCAAGGCGTTTTGTATAAGCTTTAATTACTGAGACCCAAGAGCAGGGAGATGCCTCGACTACGCCCTTGCGGAAAGGCACCGCAAGGCCTTCGCTCGGCATGACAGTGGCGGATTTATAAAGAGGCGGCGCATAAAGTATTCACTACGTGGGAATCGCTACGCTCGGAGCGGTATGCCGGGATTTTTCCGCGCCGCCTGTCAACACCTGGTGCACCTGTCATCCCGACTAAGTGAGTGAAGCGAACGAATGGAGGGATCTCACTTCGCTTACAAAAAATGAGCCATGAGATAATATGATATCATCAGCCTGGAACCCTAAATTAAAAACGTGCCAATAATGCCACTACATTTAAAAACTTCATTGAACAAAAAATGATAACTTATTTGCTTGACAGGTTGCTGAGATCTTTTATCCATTTATTCCACTTCGAAATTCTTATGAAACTATTCTATTTAATACTTTTTCTTTCATTTTCCTGGTCGGCCAGCCAGGCACAAGATGATCCGCGTTGGATACGATACCAGGCCATATCCCCTGATGGCAGCCACATCGTTTTTACCTATATGGGAGATCTGTACAGGGTTTCATCTGAGGGTGGTAATGCACAGCAGCTCACCTTTCATGAAGCACACGATTTTATGCCCGTCTGGAGCCGTGACGGTGAGAAAATTGCATTTGCGTCAGACCGGTATGGAAATTTTAACGTATATATAATGGATGCAAAAGGAGGCCCTGCTCACCGGCTCACGTATCATTCGAATAATGAATATCCATATAGTTTTACAAATAATAACGAACATATATTATTCGGTGCAGTAAGGCAGGATTTGGCAGAACACCGGCAATTTCCAACCATGATGCAACCTGAGCTTTACAGTGTGCCGGTAACTGGCGGGAGAGTCGGCCAGGTTTTCACAATACCGGCAGAATATGCCAGGATGAGCAGTGATGGAAATCTCATCGTTTACCATGACAAGAAAGGGTATGAGAATGAATGGAGAAAACATCAGCGGTCAGCCATTGCCCGGGATATCTGGATCTATAACACCGGAGATGATACCCATACAATGCTTACCGGATTTGAAGGTGAGAACAGACAGCCGGTATTCAACTCGGCTGAAGATGCAATCTATTATCTGAGCGAAGAGAGCGGAAGCTTTAATGTTCATAAAATGAGTTTCTCCGATCCGCAGCAAAATGAGCAGGTTACATTTTTTAGTGGTCATCCTGTTCGATTTTTAAGCTATGGCAACGGTACACTTGCATTTGGATATGATGGTGAGCTGTACACGATGAGAGAAGGAGGCGAACCTGAAAAGGTAAATGTATTTATACGAACACAGCAGAAAAGTAATCCTGACAGAACCATTACCATAAATGGCGGTGTCCAGGAGATGGCCGTATCACCAAACGGTAAGGAAATCGCATTTATCGCGAGGGGTGAAGTATTTGTAACGTCTGTTGACGGATCGCTTACAAAACGTATCACCAATACACCGGAGAGAGAACGGTTTGTAACTTTTACACCGGATGGCAATGGCATAGTCTATGCAGCACTGCGCGACGGACTCTGGCGTATCTTGAAAACTACAAAAGTGAGGGATGAAGAACCGTTTTTCTTTGGATCTACCCTTCTTGAAGAACGTGTGCTGGTAAGCGGTGATGAAGATAAATATATGCCGGCAATTTCACCGGATGGCAAAAAGCTGGCTTATATTGCCGGCAGGCGCACACTTCGGGTTCGGGATCTTGATTCAGGATCATCTGTTGATTTGCTAACCCCGGATGACCTCTTTCACATGCAGGATGGAGATCAGTATTTTGTATGGAGCCCCGACAGCCGCTGGCTGCTGGTTGGCTGGAGGAAACTGCTGCACAATGCCGAAGTATTGCTGATTGCAGCAGATGGAAGTGAGCGAATCAATCTCACCGAAAGCGGGTATTATGAACTGAATCCGAAATGGGTAAACAATGGCAGGCAAATGATCTGGTTCAGCAACAGGGATGGGCTCAGAAGTTATGCCTCAAGCGGTATTACAGAAAGGGATGTTTATACCATGTTTTTTGACCAGGAAGAGTGTGATAGATTTAATCTTAGTGAAGAAGATTATAAACTCTATCGGCAAATTCAGGAAACCGGTAAAAGCGAAGATACTGAAGATAATAACGGAGAAACGGAAATTCTCGACTTTGCCAAAGACCGAATGAAAGACTGGACCGCTCGCCTCACCATTCACTCAGGCAGAATCAGTGATGCTGTGCTATCAAAAGGGGATAGTACTTTGTACTACCTTGCAAGTTTTGAACAAAACTATAACCTGTGGAAAACCAACCTCAGGACACGCGAAACCAGCATGGCAATCCGCCTGAATACACAAAGCGGGTCTCTTTACTGGGATAAAGAGATGGAGAACCTCTATCTGCTGAGCGGTGGCAGCATACAAAAACTGAATGTAAAAGCGGGAACAGCAACACCGGTTCGCATCAGCGGCGAGATGACGTATGATGCCGTGAAAGAGCGGGAGTACATGTTAGAGCAGGTATATGTCCGAACCAAAAATGTATTCTATGAACCCACTTTTCATGGCAACGACTGGGACGCACTCTACGGAGAATATAAAAAATACCTTCCACATATTGGCAACTCCTATGAATTTGCAGAAATGGTTTCCGAGATGCTCGGTGAACTCAATGTTTCCCATGCCGGAGCATCGTTTAACCGGACAATTGATAATCCTGACCAAACGGCATCTCTTGGCATATTTATGGATTATGATCACCAGGGTGATGGAATCAGAATTATTGAAGTGATACAGGGCGGTCCGCTCGATAAGGCTGCCTTTAACATTGAACCGGGAATGATTATTGTAAAGATCGATGGTGTTTCCATAACACCCGACAGGGATTTGGCATCATTCTTAAACCGAAAAGCCGATCAATTTACCTTGCTCGAAATACTGGCCGATAATGGCAGCAGTAAACAGATCACCGTAAAACCGATAACCCTGGCACAGGAACAAAGCCTATTATATCGCCGTTTCATCCAGATAAATGAAAGGGAGGTGGATGAAAAAAGTAACGGCAGGCTTGGCTATGTTCATATTCCGGGGATGAGTGATGGCCCGTACCGGTATGTGATCAGGGAGATGCTTGGGAAATATAATGACCGAGATGCAGTGATTGTTGATGGCCGCTTTAACGGCGGCGGGGACCTTGTTGCAGATCTGGCCATGTTTTTTACCGGAGAGGCATTTAATACCTATGCCACAGAAGCCAGAGATGTTGGCGGCGAGCCTACATCAAGGTGGACCAAACCCACACTTTCCATCTTCAATGAAGGGATGTATTCGGATGGTCATTGTTATGCAAGTGCCTATTCGGAACTCGGAATCGGGCTTACGGTCGGCATGCCAGTTCCCGGTACCTGCAGTTTTGGAGGCTGGGAAATGCTGCCGGATGGCACTCGCTGGGGTGTGGTGCCAATCAGCGCCAGAAATATGTCGGATGAATGGATGGAGAATAACCAGACCGAACCGATGATAATGGTGAGGAATGAGCCGGGGGTAATCGACCGTGGCCGGGACCAGCAGCTGGAACGGGCTATTGAAGCTTTATTGGATCAGATTTCAGGAAATGAAGAATAACATGAAATAAACTGCCCCCCGGCCTCGGGATCTGAATTAATGAGATACACCAAGGTTAAATCTATCTAACCCAGCAGGTGGTGTCAAATTGCATGTTTTTTGTTCATTTGATATGCGAAGTACCACATATTATTCCGGACTTCTCTTTTTTTTGTAAGGATTTTCGTTTTTCCGGTTCATATATATAAGATAACGGGTGTTTTTTTAAATACCGAAAACAATCATCAATCAAGGAGAAGAATATGAAATCAATAATCCCAATCCTGAACAGAAAGGTGATCAGCATAATCAAATCGCTGGATGCCAATCCTGAAGAAACACGTCCGGTTACATTCTGGTTTTATTCGGACGATGAATCGGTAGTCTATCAGCTGGCAGCACGCCTGCAAAACTGGGGATACAATATTATTTGCTGTGAATACTCACCAAGCTCAAACGACTGGCTTTGCATCGTGGAACAATACATCATGCCAACGGCCGAAAACCTTGACCAGGCATGCCTGGAAATGAAAATACTGGCAACCCAATATGGCGCAACATTCGACGGCTGGGAAACCGTTGCAAGCACAGAGTTTGAATAAACCGCGGAGTACGCAGTGTAACGCAGAGGTGTTTATGGGGGGCTTCAAATAATCTTTTTTCATTGCGATTCACTGCGGTCTTAGCGGTTTCTATTAGTTAACCGGGGTGAGCGCGGAGAAACGCAGAGGGTTTTATGCGGGGGGCTTTCATAAAATCCTTCCCCTTTGCATTCCTTAGCGGCCTTGGCGGTTTTCAATAATAAATCTTAGCGGTTATCAAAATGATGGATGAAAACAGAATTGGTTCGAAAATTGTACATTGCGCTTTGACGGTGCACAGGAATCTTGGGCCGGGGTTATTGGAGTCAGCATATACGGCGTGTCTGGCGTATGAACTGCTTGAGGCAGGATTGGAAGTTTTTACTGAGCATCCGCTGCCGGTGGTCTATAAAGATGTAAAACTGAATTGCGGTTACCGGCTTGATCTTTGGGTGAACCGGAAAGTGATTATTGAGATAAAAGCAGTGAAAGAACTGGAAGATGTGCATCTGGCACAGATAATTACATATCTCAAACTCACAGAGAACAAACTCGGCTATCTGATCAATTTCAATGTCTCCAGAATAAAACACGGCATCAAACGCGTAGCAAACGGGCTCTAACCACAGATGAACCGCAGATTTATAATGACCGCGGAGAGCGCGGAGGAGCGCAGAGGTTTTTTGTGGGGGGCTACAAATAATCTTTCCCCTTTGCGATTCACTGCGCTCTCCGCGGTTTGTATAATTAAACTGTGGTGTTCTCTTTCCTGTCTTTCGCACATGGACACCCTACAAATTGATTGAAAAAAGCTGAAGGATGTATTGTTGATCTTTTTGCTTGGCAAGGGGGACCATTTTTTGTTCGCCAGATATGGGCAGGGTTACTTTTACCCCAAAAATACTCTTTAAGATTTCCAAGGTCTGTTGAACAGAATAGTGAGACTGCTTTTGTTTGAGTTGTCTTTCGAGCTCTTTATAGACTTTACAGGCGGCGAAAGCAATACATAAATGAGCTTCTATTCGGTTTCGTATGTAGTGGTAGACCGGGCGTATCCGCAGGTCCGTTTTTGAGATACGAAAAGTCTGTTCAATCGTCCATAATTGGTTGTAATGAGCAATTACAGCTTCTTTATCCAACTCAGCGTTCGTGATGTATCCCTTCAGGCCGTCCCAGGCCTGATCGGCTTCAAATTTTTGATAATCGATTCGTATGCGAGCCTGCCCTTCCAAAATCACATCATATGATCAATAACAAACGATTTTGAACTTTATCCATTAAAAATGTGAAAGTCAGGAGGTTTTTTGTGGGGGGCTACAAGTAATCTTTCGCCTTTGCGATTCACTGCGCTCTTCGCGGTTTGTATAATTACACTGTGGTGTTCTCTTTGAGACGCCCAATAATTTCTTTCTTTGCGGTTTTTAAAAGTCCCAGCGAAGCATTGCATTGAAGTTTCTGGCCGGCATGGGATTGTTTCGTTCTTCTATTCGGCTCAGATGATCGCTGTAGCTGGTATTTAACAGGTTGTCAACTCTGAATGTCAGTGAAATATTGGGTTGTATATGATATCCGGCGTTTATACCGAAGATCAAGTATCCTTTTGTTGGGTCTTCATTTTCCGCTACGCGGTTTTGTGTGGATACGGCACGGATTCTGGGACCCATCCAGTATTTGTCTGTTATATACTTAAATGCTGCCTGTAACCTGAGTGGCGGCATAAATGATAAGTTGTTTCTGTCTCCGCCGGTTTCCTGGCCCCTCACATAATCTAAACTGAGATCAGCGGTGATATTTTGCCATAATTTTGCCTGTATAAACCATTCAAAACCACCTAAAAGTGCATTGGGTGTCAATGCTTCTGCACCGCCCACAGTAAGTATAATTCATGCCATTCATCGAAATACCGGTTCTAATAATGTCACTGTTTCGGAATCCTATTCCTCCACCATAACTCAACTTATTCATGGCTGTATCAGGCAAGCGCCCATCAGGAGTTCTGATATCTCCGGAATCGCGATAAATAATCCTGCCGTTCAGGGCTATACCCTCAAAACCATGCTGAAACTTGCAAGTGCTGAGCCAAAAGAACGGTTCGTAACGCCGGGATTCCCTTCGAGTATTTCACCAAGCCCTGATGCTGCATTTTGTTGCAGTAGTGCTGCATTCATGGCCTGGGCCGGCTGATAATGGATATTTTTACCAAGCGGCGATGCGGTGATAATAATATCTTCCCCTACAAAAATCATGGGAGATAATTCGAAAATAAAAACATCCCTATCCGGATGATGAATCTTTACATTACGGTTGTCATATCCAATCAGCCGTATCTGAATGGTGTACGTGCCGGAATCTAATGCACCGAATTCAAATTTACCCTCACTATCCGCAATCCGGCCAATCTCTAATTCCCTGATATAGATCGTTGCCCCGGGTAACGGCTGCTGTGTGGTTTTATCAATGATTATGCCGGATATTGTAGATACGTCAGTATCCATTTCTGACGCTTCCATGTGATGTGGCAGGGTAATGATGAGCAGTGCATAAAGCAGTATTTTTGCCATAA
>PWLN01000067.1 GCA_003559375.1 Balneolaceae bacterium
CGTGCATATCTCAGATCGCTGCCTGCACATCTGCGAATAGAATTTGGAGTAAATGGAAATCCCTGGAATATGCTTCTTGTTCACGGTAGCCCGCGAAAAATCAATGAATATCTATTTGAAGACCGTGACGATAAAAGCTTTCTCCGAATGATGAAAAAAGCTGAAACTCAGGTAATGGCATTCGGGCATACACATAAACCTTATCATAAAGTGATCCAGGATGATGAAGGTATTTACCATCACGCCATAAATATCGGTTCGGTCGGGAAACCAAAAGACGGTGATCCCCGGGCATGTTATGCGATACTTGAATGGAAAGGTGATCCGGACTTATCCAAGCCTGATACCATCAAGGTAACCTTTATGCGTGTTAATTATAATGTTGAAAAAGCTGCAAAAGCAGTTGAAGATAGTCCTTTGCCGAATGAGTTTGCAGACATGCTCCGGAATGGCGGATAAGTTGTTTAATGCTACCAAACTTGTACGATTTTATAATAAGGTGCCGAAGGCACGCCCGATATGGTAACCCAGTGGATTTATCCCTGGGTTACCATATCGGGCGTCCACAAAGTGTACTTAAATGTGACTTGGGAATGTCTATTAGAATACAATATGTTCGCGTTGTTTTCATCCCTGGGTAAGCAGGATGATACTGTCTTTTAAAGCTCCAACCGAGTGAGGTATGTTTGCGGGAATTTCCACTTCATCAAATTGTTTAAGGCGAATATCTTTCTTCTCCTGATGGTAAATCACATCCCCTTCAAGAACCAATAACTTTGTGACTTGCTTTGCTGTATGTTGTTCAAGTTTCATCCCTTTGTTAAAACCAAACAGGAGTACTTTAAATGATTCTCCAATGTGAAATGATTTTGCTACTGGTTTGTCTGATGTTTTAAGTTGTTCTTTTATCTCTTTGATAGTCATGACATACGGATTGATTTAATATTTATTCAACATCCTCTGTTAATATTATATAATTAATATTTCTGAAACCAAAGAAAGAACTCACTTTTGAAAAGATCCGAAAGACGCTTCAATGTGGCTTAGATCACTAATTCAGATATTACACATCCCGCCGCGGCAGCAACTGCCGGCCGATGGCATGCCGGTTGTTTCAGGGGCACTTCCGGTGAGTGCAATTCCGCTGAATACCTGCTTAAATTTACTTGCTCCGCAGACATCACAAACAAGCGTGGAAGCCATCACCTCCTTTTTTTCCATAGATGACCGGAATTCATTTACATTACCACACTCTTCGCAGCAATATTCATAAAATGGCCTAATGAAATTTGTTTTGTTTGTGTTTTCAATCCAAAAATACAAAAGTTTTTCCAATTTAAACCCGGTTTAATTGGAATCGAAGTTGGACTTCATCATTATTCATCGTAATTTTACGATTAAACAAATCCAACTACTAATTTGACATAAAAAATGGATCAAAAAACAGAGACAACCACACTAATAGAAATTTACGACCCTGTTATGTGCTGCAGCACCGGAGTATGCGGGCCGGATGTGGACGATACGCTTGCTGATTTTGCTAACGATGTTAAATGGCTCAAATCACAGGGATTGGAAATAAAACGGTTTAACCTGGGGCAGGAACCGGAGGCGTTCAAATCAAATTCACAGGTTTTGGCCAGGCTTCGGCAGGCAGGAACCGAAGCCTTACCCATCATTCTGGTAAACGGAGAGGTGGTGTCTGAAGGCGGATATCCCAACAGGGCTGCACTTATGCAATGGTCGGGTTTAAATCAAACCAATGGTCCCTCTTCACATACCGGAAAAACAGACACTGCACAACCGGAAACACTATACAATAACAAAATCGAAGTGCTGGTTGCTCTTGGTGCAGCTGTGGCATCGGGCAGTGAATCTGTCCTAAGAAACATGTTTGCAAAAGGCGAGGAACTGGGACTCTCGACAGAAGATATGTCAAGAGCCATGCAAACCGGGCTTAATGTCAGACAAACACCCTTATCTGATGTTATAACAACGGCTAATGAACTACTTGGATTGCCTTCAAATAGCTGCGCCCCCGGAAGTGGCTGTTGTTAACCTAATCGATATTAAAAGTTTCAGAATGTTTAGCCATTACACGCACTTGTTGGCTGAACATAGTTTCTTTCTGCAAATACATATACCAAACATTCAAAAATATAGTCGATCAAGCGAAACTGATCATTCATCATTTATAAATACGAGATTATGTTACACGAAATAACCCCTTATATCTTCTTCACCGGAAAAGGCGGTGTTGGGAAAACCTCACTCGCTAGTGCCACAGCCGTAAAACTGGCCGATGAAGGCAAAAAAGTGCTACTCATCAGTACCGATCCGGCCTCGAACCTGAAAGAAGTACTCGAAACCAATATCACTGAAAAAATCACACCCGTAAGTGGTTTATCAAACCTGCATGCAGTAAATATCGACCCTGAAATGTCGGCAGAGGAGTACCGGAACCGGGTTATCTCGCCGCTACAGGATATTTTGCCTGAGTGGGAGATCAACAAGATCCGCGAGGAACTATCAGGTGCCTGCACTACTGAAATTGCAGCATTCGATGAATTTGCCCGTTATGTTGCCGGAGATGGTGAAGATCAACCGTATGATGTGATCATTTTCGACACTGCACCTACAGGACACACCCTGCGCCTGCTTGAACTGCCGGCCGCATGGAGTAATTACATCGAATCGAACCCCGACGGTGCATCCTGTATCGGGCCGTCGTCCGCATTGAAAACAAGCCAGGCGCGCTACCAAAAAGTAGTGGATCGATTACGCGACAAGGATGCAACTACGGTATACCTGGTAACACGAGCCGACCGGTCTGCACTGAATGAAGCCGAGCGTTCCGGCAAAGAACTGATGGAACTGGGGCTCAAAAACCAGTTTCTGCTCATCAACGGGTATTTTGAACCTGTGGATGTTTCAGATCCTCTCGCTTTAAAAATGAAAGAGATTGCAGATTCAACCCTGGAAAACATGCCAGCTTTTCTGCAAAAAATGAACAACCTTGTATTCCCGCTCAGGCCATACAACCTTCTGGGCATTGAAAGACTCCGGAAAGTTTTTGAACCACTCGATAAACAGGAGATCAGAGATACAAGCGGAACTTTGCTGACGGAACAGCATGAAAGTTATCTCCCGGGTCTGGATGAACTGATGGCCGATATCACAGAAAAAGATCATGGCCTCATCATGACTATGGGTAAGGGTGGGGTTGGAAAAACCGCTATTGCTGCAGCAATTGCACTAAAGCTTGCCCACAGAGGGTATCCTGTTCACCTCACTACCACCGATCCGGCCGCACACCTTCTCGATCAAATCGGAGATTTGCACATACCCGAAAACCTGACTGTAGACCGTATTGACCCCCGTGCAGAAAAACAGGCTTATATTGAAAAAGTTTTAAAAAACAAGGGGAGTAAATTAAACGAAGAAGAACTGAAGCTTCTCCGTGAAGACCTCGAATCGCCCTGCACTGAAGAAGTGGCTGTTTTCCAGGCTTTTTCAAAAGCCATTCACCAGGCAAGAAGAAAATTTGTAGTGGTGGATACCGCTCCCACCGGCCATACCCTTCTGCTTCTCGATACCACAGGAAGCTATCACCGGGATGTAATCCGCAATAACGGAATAAATTCCAACAACCTCAAAACGCCGTATATGTACCTGCAAGATGCAGATTTTGCAAAACTCTTGATTGTAGCTCTTCCGGAGACCACACCGATTACGGAGGCGGCCAAACTTCAGCACGATCTGCGCCGGGCAGGTATTGAACCTTATGCATGGATCGCCAATCAATGTATGTCGGCAGCAGCAGTTTCTGATCCGCTTCTGAAACAACGGGCAGCAGGAGAAATACCCTTATTGCAGGAAATGGAAAAGAAGCATGCAAACCGGCTCTACTCTATCCCCTGGATTGCTGAAGACCGTATTCTGCAGCATCTTTTACTATCTGAAAAACAAACCGTGGAGAATACGTAATGAACCTTCAATTTGAACATGCACTCGTTGCGCTTGATCAATCTGAAGCCAGTGATATCATCGTGGATTGTTTAGGGCATTTTGAAAAATTCGGTACAAAGAAAATCACACTGTTCACATCTGTGAGTGTTCCCTATCCCGGAGGACTTTCATCATCTATTGAGCAAAAATACAAGACACAGAATGAGAACTACAGGGAAAGACTTCAGAAATCGGGTTATGAAGTCCAGACCGAAGTATCATTTAAAATCAATGCCTATGCACCTGCCCGGATTATAGAGGCTGCAAAAGAAATCGGAGTCGATTTTGTTATCATCGCCAACAGGGGATATAATAAGTACAGAGAATTTTTGCTCGGGAGTACAGCAACGGAACTTCTGCAGCGGAGTCATCTGCCTGTCTACCTGATTAACCTCACCGTTTCTGATGAATCTGAACTTGAAAACCGAAAACTGTTTTGCAAAAAAGCCTGTAAAGATTCTCTGGATCATATTTTTTATCCAACCGATTTTTCAACTACTTCTGGCCGTGCATTCAATGTACTAAAACAACTGGCTCCGGGCCATACAAAAAGAGTGTCTTTATTACATGTTCAGGCAACCGGCCGTCCCGGAATGAACGATCCCAAAAAACTGCAGGCTTTTGACCGGACCGATACGGAAAGATTAAAAGAGCTCAAAACAGAACTGGAAGAGGTAACGGATGCAAAAGTCTTTGTAAAAGTCCGATACGGATCACCAGTGAAACAGATTCTCGAAAATTCGGAATCAGATGAAGCCACGATGATACTGATTGGCAGTCAGGGACGCGGTTATGTAAGTGACCTTTTTATGGGTGGTGTCTGCCACCAGGTGATTCGTAAATCGCACATTCCGGTTCTTACAATTCCCGCAGACAGAGAGGAAGTACCGTAATGGAATTAAATTTATGAGAGAATAACTGACTTTTTACAATTACTAACCTGCATATTCAAACAATGTCTTTAACAATTATTGCAACAGTTATTTTTCTATTTACCCTTATTCTGGTAATCTGGCAGCCGAAAGGGTTATCGATCGGCTGGTCGGCAACCATTGGTGCGATACTTGCCCTCATTGCAGGGGTGGTAAGCTTTCAGGATGTTATTATTGTAACAGAGATTGTCTGGAATGCCACACTCACGTTTGTGGCAATCATCATCATATCGCTAATACTCGATGAAATCGGTTTTTTTGAATGGTCGGCACTGCACATGGCCCGGTTTGCGAATGGAGATGGAATCAAAATGTTCGTTTTTATCACCCTGCTCGGGGCAATTGTAGCTGCTTTTTTCGCGAATGACGGTGCTGCACTGATTCTCACACCCATTGTTCTGGCTATGGTTCGCGCACTGAAATTTAAAGATAGGATGATCCTTCCCTTTGTAATGGCCAGCGGTTTTATTGCAGATACAGCTTCCACACCCTTGATTGTGAGTAATCTTGTAAATATTGTTTCTGCCGACTTTTTCGGAATTGGCTTTCTTGAATACGCCACACGGATGATTGTGCCAAATTTCTTCGCCATCTTTGCCAGCCTGATTGTACTCTACCTCGTTTACAGGAAAGATATACCAAGAGAATACTCGCTTGATGATTTAAAACAGCCTGTGGATGCCATCCGAGATCATAAAATGTTCAGAATGTCGTGGGTAATCCTTACCGTTTTGTTAATCGGATATTTTGTAGCTGAGTTTGTACACATCCCGGTTTCGTTTGTTGCCGGCACCATTGCAATTTTCTTCACGATGATGGGCCTCAACAGTAAAGCAGTTGATACGCGCAAAGTATGGACAAATGCACCGTGGGCCATCGTGGTTTTTTCCATAGGGATGTATGTGGTGGTATACGGATTGCAGAATGTGGGGCTGACCGGCCTTCTCGCAGAATTGATTCAAGCCGGAGCCGACCAGGGATTATTTGCGGGTACCATGCTGATGGGATTCCTTGCTGCTTTTCTATCTTCAGTGATGAACAATATGCCTACTGTCATGATTAATGCCCTTGCCATTCAGGCAACTGAAACTGAGGGTCTCATCAGGGAGGCGCTGATCTATGCCAATGTCATAGGTTCCGACCTCGGGCCAAAAATTACACCGATCGGGTCACTTGCCACCCTTTTATGGCTGCACGTATTATCATATAAAGGAGTAAAAATCACCTGGGGATATTACTTCAAGGTAGGAATTGTGCTAACTATTCCAACTCTGTTTTTTACGCTGCTTGGCCTCTATATCTGGCTGTTGATTATTGGCTAAAATTTTAGCCTCCATGCCAGACCTGTACCCCGGCTCGTACCAAAGGTGCCTAACCGGAGAGGTGGAAAGCCATTTAAAAAACATTGTTTTAATTTTATTTTTTTGATTGAAATATTCCCTGAATTCCCATAGATTATATGAGCACATGATTAATTAATCATATAATTTGATCAATGAATACACCTGTTGAACTCCAGGCTGAAATTCTGAAAGCCATTTCGCATCCGAACCGGATACGTATCCTGAATCAGATCCGGAACGGTAGAAATTGCAATTGCGAAATAGCTCCGGCTCTCGACCTGGAACAGTCCAATTTATCCCGGCACCTGAAAATACTTGTCAAAAGCGGCATTTTGAAATCAACTAAAGACGGATTGCGTACAAATTATGAGATTTCAGATCCCCGTATTTATGACCTGATAAGAATCGCATCAGAAATCGCGAAATTAAACCTGGAAAATAAACTCAATGCGTTTGAGATAATTTAATTTTTTTGAAATCTATATGAGTAATCAATCATATATACATAAAATAACTTAACAAATGAAATCAATTTCAGGGAGAATATATGCTAATGGATATATTTAAAGCCGGGTTATTATCTCTTGAGGATTACTTCCTGGCACATACACTTACCTGCCTGATTCCCGCTTTTCTGCTGGCAGGAGCAATTGTTACATTTATTAACCGTGAAGCTGTAATCACACAGCTCGGAGAAAATGCGAATATGTTTAAAGCATTTTCTCTGGCTGCGGTATCCAGTTTCCTGCTTGCGGCATGTTCCTGTACGGTAATACCCGTTGCGAGCGGACTCTATTTCGCCGGTGTGGGTGTGGGCGTTGCCTTCATCGTTTTGTGGGTAGCCCCGGCTGCGAATATACTAGCCCTTGTTTATACCGGCAGTATTCTTGGGGCAGATATCGTACTTGTACGTATCATATCGGCCCTGTTGATCGCATTTGTTGTGGGGTTTGTAATGCGCACTGTTTTTGGAAAAAATAAAAGGGACGATCTGTATGAGCCGCCAGCACTTGATATCCCCAAACAATCTATCATCGGGAAAAGAGAACTTGGCCTGAACAATGGGTACAGGCCTGGCTTGGCAACAACTCCATGGTTGCTGAATGAATTGCTTAACCAACTGTGAGTAACCGTAATCTAAAAGATAAAAGCATCAGAATGGTAGTTGTAGCTGCCGATAGAAGGCAATAGATGCACAAAGCCCTGATTATGAATAACATCACATAGATCAACCACATCGAAAACAGAAACGCCGGCACCGTTATAAATGGGAGATACCGGAAAAGAACCGGTTTCCGGGTATCAAACCAGGCCACAGAAATTGTCATCATAAAAGCATAAAAAAGGATACCGAACAGTGATACTGGCACAGGGCCTATCGTCGAGTATTCACTCATGGCAACAATATCGCACCCCTGTATTACAGAGCACTCCGGCATAATCCCCAGATAGTGCGTAGCGGTCAGGTATACCGCATCACCGAATCCGATTAAAGCGACCACGAAGAAGGCAATCACCCAATAAAATGTATTATTATTTCCCGATATTCCTGATTTTACCGGGTTTCTACCTGATTTGCTCATATTTAATCGAGATATGATCTGATCAGGTCGCGATAGGCATCCAATGAATTTGGATTGCGAACCTGCCTTCCATTGATAAAAAGTGTGGGTACCGCATTGACTCCGAGATCCACACCTGATTGATAATCGGATTGAATTCGTTCATTGAGTTCGGGAAGAGTTAAATCTTCTCTTAGCTGGTCCATATCCAATTCAAGCATTTCAGCGAACTGCCGGAATACATCTTCTGCGCCGCCCTGTGACCAATACTGCTGATTGATGTAAATGAGATCATGCATTTCCCAGAATTTTCCCTGTTCACCAGCAGCTTCGGCGTATTGTGCCGCAAGCCGTGTATACGGAAAACTTCGTAGCGGAAAATGGCGATAGACAAACAACACATCCTCTCCCATCTCTGTGCTTAGATGGTCATCAAAAGATGCATAAAACCGGCATGCAGGACACTGGAAATCGCTGTATTTAACAATAACCACAGAAGCATTGGAATTGCCCTTCTTCCGGTCATCAGGTTTGGGCTGCAATATATCCGGAATTTCAGTTTGCAGATTTTCCGAAGCAACATTTTCCTCCTGGATCCCGGAATCCATACTCACCATTTGAACCATCATGAGAATAATTATTATCAGTAATGCAATGAATCCTCCCCAGATTAAAACTCTCTTCTTCATGTGTTTTTCAACTTAAATTTAACCTCTTTTTGATACACCTTATTAGTGAATTTATGCATTATTGCATGATGCATAAATTCAATGAAGCCCGGATGAAAATGATCGAATTATCGATCCATATTTAAAATTTGTCGAGTTTTCTCTTTGGTGAATGGCATGTATTTCATGATTAGATTCAACAAATTAGGCCGGATAAATCAGCTACCTAACCCAACAGGATAAGCGCGAAGAAAAGGGTTAAGTTATCGTCAGATTTAGCTGTCGGGTAAGTAAAATTCTGACATTTTCGTAATATTTTCTGTTATGAAACCCGGGCCATGGGTCCTTACCCTGCTGAAACACGGTTTTGGGGAACAACCATTATGCTCGATCGAATACTGGAAAAAGATAAGCCTCTAAATCACAAATATCAGATCTATCTTTTATGACAGTATGATAAAGAGTCCGGCTGCGAGAAGAGCTCCTGTAAGCGGACCAAATACGGGCACCCAGGAATACCCCCAGTCATTGCTGCCTTTGTTAGCGAATGGAAGAACGGCATGTGCAATTCTTGGCCCAAGGTCACGCGCGGGGTTAATCGCATAACCGGTTGGTCCTCCCAGTGCCAGCCCGATACCTAATACCAGTAAACCAACAGGCAATGCAGATAACGCACCGAGGCCAAAACCAACATCCTGCCCGTTAATCACGATGGTAGTCAGCATTTCACCGTTTGCCGATATAAAGCCGGGTGTGGCGATATAAAAAATTGCATAAACCAGGATAAATGTGCCTATCACTTCGGTAAGAAAATTCGATGGATAGTTTCTGATTTCCGGCGCCGTAGAAAAAACAGCTAATTTTGTCGCCCCGTCTTCAGTTTCTTTAAAATGATCTTTATAAGCCAGCCATACCAGCACTGCACCCAGGAACCCCCCGAATGTCTGGGCAAGCATATACGGAATCACCATCGCCCAGTCGAATAATCCGGCAGCAGCCAAACCGATGGTAACGGCCGGATTGATGTGTGCTCCGCTGAATTGCCCCATTGAAAATACAGCTACAAACTCCCCCATAGCCCAGCCCCACGTTATGACAATCCATCCGCTACTGTTGCCTTTGGTTTTATTGAGAACTACGTTGGCTACAACGCCTCCACCAAACAGAATGAGTATAGCCGTACCAATTATTTCAGCGATGATTGGAGACATGTTATCAAGAAATTAAGTTGATTAGTTGTTTAATTTTGATGACTAAAGAAACGCATTTTTTTGAAATAAAAAAATGAATCTGATCTCTTTATGGCGTGTAATAAAAAAACGTGTCTCTATGTTAAATCCTTGCAGGTTTTTTTCACTTTGTTGGCAATGAAAGAAGTTAAATATGTATGTTAGCAGCTATCTCCCAACAACCATCTCGGAATGGGTTTTCAGTTTTTTATCTGCAAGCGCCTCCTGAACGTTAAAAATATGGTCGCCGATTTTTTCCAGCCTTGTGATATAATCCAGAAAAATTACAC
>PWLN01000212.1 GCA_003559375.1 Balneolaceae bacterium
AGTTCATCAATACGTGTACTGTCAGGAGTCGTCAACAAAACCTCCTCCCCAACTGAAGATATCGCAAAATTGGTGTGCAGAGGGCCTGTTGGGTCAATCCTGTTTTTATTGGAAGCCCATACCAGTAGAAATTCACCCGGTTGAATGGTTACATCAGGAAATACCCAGTGAAACGGGCGCTCATAATCATCAGACAACCCATAACCGGACAGGTTAACCGGTTCGTTACCATAATTAACAAGTTCAATCCAGTCTTCATAATCCCCGTCTTCATCGGCAAGGGTCGTGGCATTGGATGCCATGATTTCATTCAGGGCGATCTGTTGGGCAGATAAGCCATTTGAAAGCAGGCAATAAATAAATGCTGTCAATAACACAATATTGCAGCAACGTACCCGGGTAAATCTCATATAAAATTTGGTTGCTCTTCGCCTATAAAATAGACAATAATCCAATTCACACCATACCCTTAATAATGTGAAATAAAAACAATACATATCAAATATTTTACGACCAGTTGTTGTACATTCTATACTTACCTGTATTCTGTTTCGTTCAGATTTTAAACTACACTACCCCAAACCCGTATTGATGAGATCAGGATTATTGCATTCATTCTGGCTGACAGCTTTGCTGTTGATGCCATTTGTTCTATTTGCACAAACCATACAGGATCATAGCACAGTTAAGGCCCGTGCTATGGAATATTTTGTAGACGGTATTAACCACTTTGAAAACCAGGAGTTTGAACTGGCCCTGGATAAACTTACTGCCGCTCATCTTATTTTTTCGGATGATGCAGGTATAAACTATGCACTATCTGATGTTTACCTTGCCATCGGAGATTTTTCCAATGCTGCCTACTATGGGCAAATTGCTGCGGAATCGGAACCGGAAAATAAGTGGTATCAACTTCACATGGCTGATATTTACCGTGCATCAGGCCGAAATGAAATAGCAGTTCAGTATCTGTTGGCTGTTCTGGAGCATCACCCCCGGGATTTGGATGTGCTTTTCACTCTTGCCGAGAGTTACATTGAATTTGGCGAACTTGAAAAATCGAATGAAGTCCTTGACCAGATCCTTGAATACCGCGGCAGCCTTTTTGAAGTTCATCTGAGAAAGTTTCAAAACTATAATGCTTTAGGTAATGACGAAAGTGCTCTTGCAGAGCTTGAAAAACTCCGTGATCTAAATCCCGGAAATATCACTACCCTGCATATGATCAGTCAGTATTATATCGAACTTGGAGATCTTGAAGCTGCTGAACAAATCCTTCTTGAGGCACTTGAACGAAATTCGGAAGATCCGCAGACTCTTATCCTTCTTGCTGAAATCTTCATTGCCAATAACGATTGGGATAAACTTGGAGACACATTTGTGATGATGATCGAGGATCCGTTGATTAATCCTGCTCAAAAAATGGAACTGGTGCGATTTGTGTATATGCAACATCAGAATCATCCTGATGAACCTGTTTTGGCTGAACAGACAAGAAAAGTGGTTCATGCACTAAGGGAAAACGAGCAGGATTTCGGTCCGGCCCAGTTAATAGCGGCCGATTATTTTATGCAACAAAATGAACCGGAGCCCGCACTTGAAAGCCTTGAACGGGCAATTGAAGTACAGCCGGATAATAGTGATGCTTGGGGACAACGAATGCAGATACTATTTACTCTTGGCCGTTATGAAGAGGTGATCAGACTGTCTGAAAAGGCAAATGATTCTGCTCCAGACAATGCTTTTATTCTTTTTTTCACAGGAGTCTCCTACATGTTTTCCAACCAAAACGAAATTGCGGAAAAATGGCTGATCGAAGCAACGATGGCACCGGCCCGCCGTAATTTCAGGTCAATCATTTATGGCACTTTAGGTGATATCCGATATGATCTTGATAAATGGGAAGACGCAGTCGCTGCCTATGAAAACTCCATAAGGCTCGATTCCAATAATCATACTGCTCTGAATAATTATGCATATTATTTATCCTTGCGTGAAGAACGGCTGGATGAAGCTCTCGAAATGGCTGAACGCGCAGTGACTATGGTACCCAATAACGCAGCCTATCTTGATACCATAGGCTGGGTACATTACAAACTCGGGAACCTGGAAGCGGCAAAAATGTATATACAAAAATCAATTGATACCGGTGAGGCAAGCGCTACTGTTTTTGAACATATGGGTGATGTTTATAAAGCTCTCGGAGATCACGATAATGCAAGAAAATGGTGGGTAAAAGCCCTGGACAGAGACCCGGATCGTGAACATCTGATTGAAAAAATTTAAATCCGTCCTTTGCTGTATACATTGATCATAAATTACTTTTTTCGATATATACACTCCATAGAGTAACCGATTCCTATTTTGAAGTTAACATCTTACATAGCTTATCTTCTGCCTCTTATTCTGTTCACAGCTATAACTGGCTGTAGTACCACTCGGGAAATAACCGCGATTGAAGGGCTTGACACTGCGGAAATTTCAGCTGAAGAACTAACCGCAATGATCCCCGATTACCGTTACGATCTTCAAACCATATCAGGCAGTGGACGAGCTATTGTAAGTGAACCAGGTAGCAGTGAACGGGTTACCTTACAGTTTCAATCAAACCGGCAGCAAAGCCTCATCACAGTGAGAAACAGTATGGGAATAGAAGGTGGTCAAATTTTTGTAGATACCGACTCCCTGTTGATTTATAACCGTATCGATAAAATTGCCGAAAAAGTTCCGTTGCATGAGGGAAGACTCAGTAGTATCGGATCACTCGCTTCAATAAATATTCTTGATCTTGTTAATTATACAATTAATTCTTCTGATATAATTGAAATTTTTGAAGACAAAAATCATTATATCGTTATATTAAACAACAAAACACGTGTTACAGTAAACAAGACAGACGGGCTGATCAAAGAAGTTGTACATGCAATAGATTATTATGATGCACCTTACAGCAGGATTGAATATGAAGGTTACGCACGTATCAGTGGATTCATGCTCCCCAGAAGAGTCACTATATACAGCAGGGATCAGGCTTCAAGGGCAACCCTTCTTGTTCAACGGCTTGAAGTGAACATCGAACTACCGGAGCTGATGATAAACATCCCGGACGACATTCCCATTTACAGGATATGAAAAATAAGCTTTACATCATTTTATTTTTCCTGATCATACTATCTGGTGATGATGTGCTTGGCCAAACATCCTATGAGTATCTGCGAGCGCAGCTTATGGAAAGGCAGCAGTCTACCCGCAGCCAGATTCATAATCTTGACCAGCAAATTGCAACATTGACCAACAGGCTAAATGAAACTACAGAGGAATATCAGCAGGTATTTCAGCGATTTGAAGATCTCAACCGTCTGATTACATTAAGGCGTGAGCGTCTTAGACAGATGACTCGAGAACAAAGTCAGATTGAGGAAGAAATTCGCCTCATTGAACGCAATCTTGCTGAACTTGAACAGGAACTTGCCCGATTAATACAGGATTACAAATCGACACTTACATATCTCTATAAACACGGTCGTACAACAGAGCTTGCATTACTTCTTACTTCATCTTCCATAAACCAGTTAATGATCCGTTCTTATTATCTGAGTAAGTTTAACAGCCACCTGCAGGGCCAGGTAGATGAAATTGAAGAAGCTCAACAGAGGCTGGAATCATCAAAGATTGACTTGCAGCAAACAAAATCAAGGAATGACGCTGTTTTAGCTGATATTCGGCTCGAAACTCAAACACTTGAAGCACAGCAACGTGAGCAGCAAATCATTGTTGATGAACTCAGAAAAGATATCGCAAGCCTCGAATCACGAAGAAAAGAACAACAACAGCAGCGTCAAAACCTTGAATCTACTATGGATAACCTGATTCGTGAAGAGATGAGGCTAAGGCGTGCAGAGGAATCGGGTGCTGAAATCGTGAGACGTGATATTGCGGTTACTGACGAAGAGCTTGCCATTTTTGAAAACAATTTCAGGCAAAACAGAGGGCAGCTTCCATGGCCTGTTGAAAACGGGACTATAACCGAACGTTTTGGTGAGCGAGTTAATCCCGTATTTAATACCAGAACACAAAACCCTGGTATTGATATTTCAACTTTGCCCCGTTCGCCTGTCAGGGCTGTAAGCGACGGATATGTATTCAGTATCCAGCCACTTCATGGGTATGGTGATATTATATTCGTAAATCACGGAACATATCGTACAGCTTATGGAAATATGAGTGATATATTTGTTCGCCGAAATCAGGTGCTTCGCAGGGGAGACGTAATCGGCCTATCAGGAGATGAGAATTCAATCCGTGGATCTGTCTTGTTTTTTTTGATTCGTGAGGGTAGTCAAATGGTAGACCCCGAGAGATGGCTGCAAAATCCCAGGCCATAAATTGAAGTAAGGCAATCTTGCCTGAATAATGAAGAAATTCTTCTCAATCCGTTTGATGACCCGTCAATGAGCCTCGATATTTGGTATCAGTTGACAACGCGGAATAAAGAAGCGGCCTCGTACGAGTAACTGCTTTATTTATAAGAATCAATGCTTCATTATTTTCGATGATTCTTTCTTCAGCAATTTTTTACTCGACCATGAACGTCTTCCAGTATTCCTCTTCAACATCAGATTCTACAACCCATGCATATTCACCGGGTACTATATTTTCTACTGTAAAATATGCTGTATCACCATAAGGTATATTGCCGTAGGTGTGAACACCACCCATAAAATCAGCAGGTACAGGTGCTTGCAGCCCGCCCTCCTGATACCAGTTTAGCCAATTTGTAACCTCTGCAAGATCGGTTTCTTCGTCCATGCGTATCAGATGCACATTGTTATAAGGCATTTCTTCATCAATACGAACGGCAACCGTATGATTCCCGGGAGTAAGAGCCCTGTCCACCTGAATTCCGGTATCCAGGAGCATGATTTCTATATCCGATTCAGGCTCTGATTCGCCGGAATCTTCATCCGTAACTATCAATTCCCGGGTCATTCCGAGCGACAGATGTATGGTACCGTCGGGGGCTTTAACCCAACAGTCAATGGCATAGGTTCCGGGTTCAAGATATAAGATTTTTGAACTGCTTCGTCCTGGCGAAACCAGTCCCCGGCTGGTAACATAGGTAACTCCGGCAGTCCATTCAGGAGCTATTTCCATGAACGCTGCAAAGCCTTCTGCCGCCGACATCCCAACTTCACCTGCCTGCTGCTGTTCCCATATTATCTCCCATGGTGTCAGAAAATCATTTACATAATCGGCATAAGATTTTCCTTCCGGAATGGCTGCCAGACTGATTTCATGGATTTCATGGGCTTCTTCGTTATTGAGGAGAAAAGTTGTCCAGCCTGATGGGATTTCGTCAGGAACTGCAAAAGCATAATCCGCCGCAACTACTTCTACTACATTTAATTCAGGGATTGCATTTTCACAAGCGGTTACCATGAAAAGCCCCGTTACAATGATTACTGAATATTTTATAATATCTCTCATATTTATCCATTATTTATTGTTTAATAACTCGTTGAATAGGTGATAAAGTCAATAAATATTATGCTTTACCCTGATTCAGGTTGTTATAAAAAAACAAAAATTTAGTACCAATACAAAAAATTTCCTGTCTGTAATTGGTATCTGAGTCTCTCCCAATTTTCAAAAAATTAATTCTTTGAAAACTTTATCAGCAACACGTAACAGCTTATTTGTATCACGGCAGTCGGAAACTGACAAATCGGATATAAGCAAAGTATTATTTCGGTATTTCTTGTCATAATCTATCATTTGGTAAATGAATGTATCCTCTTCCGAAGGCCGTGGGGCTTCGGTCAGTTTATGGAGTTGTTCGGAAAGCCTGTTGAATTTTATCGCGGTTTCTTTTGAGTTTGAATGGAAATAATACTCTGCCAATACATCCAATACTTCAGTAAGTCCATGTTTATCATCATGATTCCGGCGGATGAAATAACTGTTTGATAAGTACTTTTCTTTCAATTACACAATGTAATTGAAAGGTACTCCACTGAATGAAATCAGTCATTTTCCGTGAACATGGAAATAAGTTCAATGGAATACTATGGTGGCATCTGAATAAACCTAATTCGTATAAACAGTAACCTGAAACCTCTGAACTCTTGAACCAAAATATCACTCAAAAACTACTGCTATTATTTGGCTTGATCGTATTCTCGCCAATGATTCTTTAAGCACGGCAATGCAATAATCTCCAAAGCGCCTGGATTTTGATTTACGCCGAATACAGTTCGGCCGACACCACCTATGAATACACCGAGTTTGAATCTGACAGGATCAAGGTATTGGGAGGAAATCATTTTGCCTTCGGTTTCCAGGGATACCGTGGAGATCCTGACTTTGCCTATGCCGGTGGTGGGAGATACGAATATACAGATTCTGAATACACGGAAACCATTCAGTACCACTCGGCTTCCGGAAATGTGGGGTATTCATTAACCTTAAAAGATTTTAATTCGCATTTATAAAATTTTTTTTAGTTATTGATCAAGGGAGATAAACTGTTTTTAATACAGTATTTGTATACTCATCTATTATAAAATCTATACCTTAATACTTCATAGTTTTAGGGGTTTCATATTAGTATGGATAACCAAGTAGTATAAATTATACCAGTTTCATTGGACAAGAGTTAGATATTCGTTGTACTGCAATGAGACTATAAAAGAATTTCATGACGATATTGAATAGACTCTGAAGTAACTAAATGATCAGGTAGTATTAAAAAAATATAACTGAAGTCTGAATTAACAAAGGAGGATACGATGATTCTTTACATTGAACTATGGAATCCCCGCCAAAAATGGCTGGACATGACGATTGAAGAAAGGGAAAGCTATATGGAAACAGTTGAACCCGTTATGCAGGAAACCATGAGTTGGGGATTGGAGATGGCTGGCTGGACTGTGACAAAAGGAAAGGGGGAACACGAAGCCGGATATCAGTATATGGCGATCTGGAAAATTCCCGAAGAAAGCATTGTCCATAAAGTTGAAGAAGCCGTCGCAAAAACTGGCTGGCACGAGTACTTCGAACAGATAAACTCATGGGGTACATTATCCGGCCCGGATGAAGTAATTGGAGATATGATGGGTTTGTAAGATAACTGAATTATTCAATTAAGAATCATCTCATTAATATGAAATTAAAATCAATGTTCGAAAGGCTTATATTCGGCTCATCATTACTACTTGCATGCTTATTTGTGATCGGTTCTATATCATTTGATACGCAAATTGAAGAAATAGATCCGGAGGAGAAAGTATTAATGGCCATTTTCGCCCATCCGGATGATGAAACCCTGGTCGGCCCCATTTTGCATCAATATGCCAATAAAGGAGTGGAAGTGATTCTTGTAACCGCAACCGATGGCCGACTCGGGTTTACAGATTTCTCAGACATCGATGATGAAGATGAACTGGCTGCAGTGAGAAAGGAAGAGCTTCAATGTGCGGCGGATCTGTTGGGCGTGGAACTGATCCATCTTGATTATGAAGACCAGCTTGGAATCTCTGGCGGCCATGGAAACCTCATCTCACAAACCCGGGGAATCCTTCGTGACGTACGCCGTCTAATCGAAGAACGACAACCCGATGTGATCATTACTTTCGGGCCGGATGGTTTTTCCAATCATATGGATCATCGTTTGGTTGGCGTTTCAGTGACACAGGCAGTTTTAAGCAGCCACTGGGATAAACAACCCACTCTGTTCTATGTCGGTGTCCCTTCATCTTTACTCGAAGGAGATGAACAATTATACATGGGCGTTGATGACCGTTATCTTACTGTTCAAATGTCTTTTACATCGGAAGAAGCAGATATTGCAATTCAGGCTGCATTGTGCCACGAATCCCAGTTTACCCCTGAATTTGTATATGGCTGGTTCGAGCGACTCCAGGAATGGGGTAATATCATCTATTTCCGTCCTTTTGAATTCTCTGATAGAACAGCGAGTGATCTGTTTGAGTACAGAAAGCCGTGAAATAAAAACTGTTGCCATTGTGGTTTGTGGTTTGTGGTTTTTCGGGGCTGTCGCTGGCGCTCCAGCTTTTCATCCCGACATGTTTATCGGGACTGTCGCTATCGCTCCAGCTTTTCACTTTTCACTTTAATCAACTCTCTTTTACCATAGTCACAAGCGGACAGGCCTGATAACTAATCCTCATAAAACAACTGCTCTATCTTCTTTTTTTCATTTGAGATGCAACATTTGTATTTTCATTTTCATTAAGTAATAAATTCCTAATCCGTGATGTTTAACAATGCCTGCCGCCTGTCTGCTGTTGCAAGCCTGATGTTTTTGTTAAGTTGTGATCTTTCAAACAATAACACAATTGATAAGCCGCATCAGCATCTTATCTCGTTTGAATTCAACCGTACCATTACCAGTCTTCAACTGATCCAATTCTGGAACCTGGCCGGTCAGCAGGAAGCTGCCAATTATGCCACTTTTGACATTGATATCTATCGGGTTCTTTACAAAAGCACTGATTTAGACGGCAGCCCTGTTGAGGCTTCCGGGGCAATTATGGTTCCTAAAGGGATTCAAAATCCAGGGCTTTTATCTGTTCAGCATGCTACTATTTTTAACAACGATGAAGCGCCATCAGTTGACAGGCCTGGCATCATTTCTGTTGTTACAAGAAAAGCATTGTTCGCCTCTATGGGTTATATAACTTTTTTACCCGATTACATTGGGTATGGTTCCACTGCCGACAGGCTGCATCCCTATCAAAACAGAAGAAGCCTTTCCACTTCAAGTTATGATTTTATTCTGGCAGGATTGGAATTCATTGAGGAAAAAAACCTTCAACCTGCTGACTTTGTTATAAATATGGTGGGATATTCTGAAGGTGCTTATGCTACAGTGGCACTTGCAGAGCTGGCTGAAACGAAAAATGCGCCTTTTGAAACAGGGCTTATTTCTGCAGGTGGCGGTATTTATGACATAACTGCTACTTTGGATTATTTGCTAATCAATATTGAACAACCTAATGAATGCGTGGCATGCTATGCCTACTTTATCTATACCATTCATAGTATCTATAACCTGCCTGGTTCGATGAGTAACTATTTTAAATCACCCTATGATGAAATAATTCCAGGAGGATTATTTGACGGAGCATTTACAGACTCACAGATCCGGTCGCAGTTGCCTCGCAATACGAAAGATTTGATAAGGGAAAGTTTTATAGCAGAATATCTGCAAGGAGGTTATGTGGAATTGCGAAACGCACTGAATGATAATGATATCCAGTACATTCCAATCGCGCCCCTATTGATTGCACATGGCACGGCAGACACTGTAGCACCGGTTTTTAACAGTGACCAGTTTTATGAAAATGCTTTAAACGCTGGAAAAACCAATATAACATATATCCGCACAGTTGGTGCCAATCATACTACTGGTATATTTGATTGGGCTATTGAAACACTGAATGCATTAGAACGTCAGTTTGCTCCTCTTGCCAGTTATTGAACAGTTTTTTAGATTTATTTTCTTGGGATTAAAGTGGCACTGATAACTTCATCATGACGGGTGCGTATACTCTCCATGATCTTTTCTGAAGGTTGCATATCTACCTGAATCGTACAGCATGCCGTTTTTTTGCCATCAAAAATTACATTGGTGAGCTCCTGTGCATTGATATTGGCTTCTTTTAACTCATTCATCACATTGGCTATCACACCTGGCTTATCAAAATGGCGCACCACAAGTTGCCATGGGGCATCAGTTTGATCGCACCGGTTCAGCCAGTTTCGAACATAGCCTTGCTGTAGATAACCTTTTACAATATCCACTGCATCAGCAGCCACAGCCATCTGTGCCTGAACAGTGCTTGCCCCGATGTGGTGGGTTACATATACATTCTCAAGGCTCTGGAATCGATTCGAAAATTCACCTGTTTTAAATTCCGGTTCTTCAGAAAAAACATCGATTCCGGCTTTCAG
>PWLN01000169.1 GCA_003559375.1 Balneolaceae bacterium
CGGCTTGCCTCGGATGAACGGCTTGCTGAATCCTCTGGCGCTGCTCTTGCCATTATCCTGGTTGGGCTGGTTCCTGTTTTTATTCTCAGTAAATCTATAGCCCGTACCAGAAAACTCAGCAATGAAAAGGAGTAAGTAACAGCACTCATTGCAGTACTCAAGTCTCACGACTCAGTACTCAAGACTAAATCTCTATCTCCAGCCTGCCCGATCCATCAAACGGATTGCACGTGGATTATTAATGCCATAAACTGCCACATTTACCGGGTCTCCGTCAAATTCACCGAATTGCTGAAGAACTTCACTCATCTCTACACCATCTAAAACAGGAAACTCATTATTGCGAACGGCATATATATGCTGTGCTTCCGGGGTTGCCAGAAATTCCAAAAATCGTACTGCATTCTGCCTGTTTGGTGAATTAGCAGCAATTCCGGCACCACTGATGTTTACATGTGTTCCACCATATTCTGATGCAGGAAAGTATAAATCAACCTTTGATGCAACTTCCCGGTCAGCTTCATTACCTGACTGAATCAACCTCGCAAGATAGTAGTGATTGGCGAGTGCTACATCACATAATCCTGCAGCTGCTGCACGAATCTGATCAGTATCTCCACCCTGCGGTGGCCGGGCAAAATTTTGAACCAGCCGGATAGCCCATTCTTCTGTCTCTGCCTCTCCCCTGCTTTCTATAAATGATGCTACAAGAGACTGGTTATAAATATTATTTGACGACCTGATGCAAAGCCTTCCCTCCCATTCATCATCGGCCAGTTCCCAGTATCCCTTCAAATCTCCTGGTGAAACGGTTTCATTATTATAGATAAGTACTCTTGTTCTCTGGGAGTATCCAACCCAATAGCCTTCAGGGTCTAACATTTCAGCAGGGATTACTTCATTAAGGTAATCAGAGGCGTGTGGTTGCAGCACTCCGGCTTCTTTAGCCCTCCATAAACGGCCTGCATCCACGGTAATCACTATGTCGGCCGGGCTGTTAATTCCCTCATTGCGTATACGTTCAATTAATTCATCACTGGTTCCTTCAATCAGGTTAATACGTATTCCGGTAACTTCGGTGAATTTGTTATACAATTCCAAATCAGTGTCATAATGCCTCGAAGAATATATATTTACAACTTCATCCTTTGCACAGGATATCAAAATAAAAAGAGTAGAAAAGACAAAAAGTATAGTGTATTTCATTAAAAATATACGGTTCATTTATTTAGAATTAATCTAAATATAGAAATTATTCGCATCAATCACTTCATTATTGGAGTAGTTCTTTTTGATATAATCGTCCAGTAATTTTCTGAATTCAGCACCGATATTATCGCCACGTAATGTTGAATGATGTTCCCCATCGATGTATACAGGAGCTTTGGGTTCTTCAAATGTTCCGGGTAATGATATGCCTATATTTGCATGGCGCGATTCACCCGGCCCATTTACCACACAACCCATAACGGCTACGTCCATCTCTTCTACACCAGGATACATTTCTCTCCAAATTGGCATCATTTCAACTATATAATTTTGGATTTCGTCAGCCAGTTCCTGGAAGTAGGTGCTTTTTGTTCTGCCACATCCGGGACATGCCGTTACTTGCGGTATAAAATTCCGAATACCTAACGATTGTAAAATTTGCTGGCAAATACGCACCTCCTCTGCCCTGTCTGCACCGGGCATCGGGGTTAATGAAACCCTTATAGTATCCCCGATTCCTTTTTGCAGTAATACAGCAAGTGCTACCGAACTTGCAACGGTGCCTTTCATGCCCATTCCGGCCTCTGTTAACCCAAGGTGAAGTGCGTAGGGTATCACATCAGATATTCTTTGATAGACGGTTATAAGATCCTGTACACCACTCATTTTACAGCTTACGATAATCTTGTCACTTGGCAGGCCAACATCTTCTGCCAGTGCTGTTGACCTTCTTGCGCTTTCCACCATTGTATCGAGCATCACTTCTTTAGCTGATTTTGGCTGAGGCAATGCATTATTCGCATCCATATATTGAGCAAGTAACTGCTGATCCAGTGAGCCCCAGTTCACTCCAATTCGTACAGGTTTATTATATTTAATAGCTTGCTCCACAATGGTACAGAAATTTTCATCCCTCGCTTTTGTACCCGTATTACCAGGATTGATTCTGAATTTGGATAACGCCATTGCCATATCCGGATACCTGGTGAGGAGAAGGTGCCCATTATAATGAAAATCGCCAATAATCGGTACAGTAACTCCCCTGTTCAGTAACTTCTCCTTGATGTATGGTACAGCTTTTGCCGCCTGATCATTGTTTACCGTAATTCTCACCAACTCCGACCCGGCCTGATTCAGGTGATCGATTTGATCAACCGTTTCTTCAATATCAGCCGTATCTGTGTTGGTCATAGATTGAACAACAATTGGGTTGTTACCTCCAACTATTACATCTCCAACGGCTACAGGAATAGATTTTCTGCGGGTTAAATTAGTCATGTGAGTAATCCTATATTTGGATAAGAATTTTAAATAAATGGGTCAAAAACACAAAAATTGTAATGAGAATACTGGTTATTCAACAAAACCTCTTGCAGTATCTGCACGAAGCAAACAACACATTCAAATATGAAAATAGTTTCTGTTCACAGATAAAGAATACTAATTGGTTATAATCTAATCAGTTTTCAATTTCTCTTGCTCAGCTCGAAAAGTTTTCTTTTTTCCTCTGCTGTAAGGCCGTCGTACCCCTCTTTGGAAATTTTCTCAAGAATTTTGTCAAGTTCATCCTGGTCGTGAGTTTCCTCAATCACCTCAACATCGCTCACAGAGTACATATTCTTATTTCTGGCTTTTTTCTTTTCTTTTTTTGGAGTTTGTGTCCAGATTCTTTCAATAGGCCTGATGTATTGAGATAGGTCGTGCCCTTGATAATGTGCCCTGATCAACAAATATCCTATTCCCGCACCGCCTAAATGAACAATTCTTGCAACGCCATCTGCTGAACCGATAAATAAAACATCCAGAACGATAAGTCCTGCTACAACGAAACGGGCTTCAATTGGTGGCAGTAAAATGAGCATGATTGGTACTCTTGGGAATAGATAGGCAAAAGCTACCATCACGCCAAATACTGCTCCCGATGCACCGATCACAAAATTTGCCCCATAAAGAAATGAAAATGCAATATGAAAAAATGCACCGCCGATACCAGCACCAAAATAAAGCACGGCAAAACTTCTTGGCCCAATTGATTCTTCAACTGAACGGCCCATCCACCATAGCCAGAGCATATTGAAAAGGAGATGGAATCCGCTTCCGTGCAAAAACATGTATGTCACAAAGCGCCAGGGCTGAGTAATAGAAGCCCAAACTGTAGGATCAAATGCCAGATATTGAACAATATGCCTGTTAATGCTTTGTCCGCCAATCTGTATATTTCCAATAACAGCCTGCAACACGAAAATGATGACATTTATCGCAATAATAGTACGAATTACCGGCGGCATCCTCATAAAACCACGCTTAAACGCACTACCGAAAGAATCTTGCTGATACATAGATAAATTGAAAGGTTATAGTAGGAAGCAGAATCAATTAATAATATTGACTATTTTCACCTTTTAGCCCCCATAATTTGATCAGTAAAAACCCGATAACCATCCCACCCAGGTGCGCAAAGTGTGCAATACCGCTATCGGGCCGCATAATACCGGAAAACAGTTCAATGGCACCGAAAATAGCTACAAAATATTTTGCTTTTATCGGAATTGGCGGAATCAGCAAAATGATATAGCGATCAGGAAACATCATTCCAAATGCAATTAAAATTCCAAAAACTGCCCCGGATGCACCAACTGTTGGCGCCCCGGTTCCACTGATCCACATGTGCAGCAGTGCCGCTCCAATACCGGTGAGGAAGTAATAGATCGTAAACCTCTTGGTTCCCCAATAATTTTCAATACCCTGCCCAAAAATCCATAAGGCAAAGAGATTAAACAAAACATGCCCAAAACTTGCATGCAAAAACATGTACGAAACAAGCTGCCATGGCGCAAATAAGCCGGAACCTATAGGCCATAAAGCTCCATATTTCATTAAAAAATTGCCCATTATTGGATTTGTGAGAGCAAAAAAGACCAGCAGGTTAACGATCAGCAGATGTTTTACTGCCGGCGGAAAAATGGAAAAACTTGTATTTGGTGAATAATTATCGCCTTGGTAATTCAATGATTCAAAATATTTTTTAAATGTTTTACTGCTCTTAAATATACGTTAAACCCGCTTAAAGTTACGCCTGGAATTCCCTGTCCGGGAAAAACCGTATCACCGCATAAAAAGAGCCCGGGGAAAGGAGTCTGGTTAGGCGTCCAGTCGAGCAGTGAACGTGTCATACTTTGAGGAATACCTCCTACCCTTCCCTTTTTCCTGTAAACCCAGTTGCTCCATGTAACCGGAGTAGAGGAAAATAGTAATTTTATTTCAGCACCTGAAAATCCCGGAAGTTTAGCACGTAAGTGGCTTACAATTTTTTTTTCGGCATTTTTTTTCACTATTTCGTAATTGCCGTTTAATTGGAACCAAAAATCGGGAAACGCATGAGTGGAAACATTCAGTACTCGTTCACCGGTTTTTGCTCTTTTCTGATCATTAATATCAGATATTGACACAAATACCGATCCCGATTCAATTCCTGGGATACGAATGTCATGATCAAAATGAAGCTGATGATGCAGGCTGAGATTCTCTGGATATACATCGTCTGTAACGATACCCATTGTGAAGGCGCCCCAGGCGCGTTCATATCTCAATGATTCTTTATGGAAATATTTTAACATCTTACCTGATGTAATTTCTGCCATGTTCCATACCGGGATATTAGATATCAAAGCTTTTGCCTTATATGACTTATACGCAGATGTTCTTACATGATAACTGTCATTTTCTTTCTCAATAGAAGTAACGCCTTCTCTTGTGAGCACACGGCCATTATTTTTTTTAATAAAACCTGTAATGGTTTTAATCATTTCAATCAGGCCACCAGGAACATAATAATTGGTATAGTTTGTATAGGTTATTGCCGGCGCCCCAAACAAGAATGGTGTATCAAACGATGGGGATTGAGCAGATATCATGAGCTGTTCATCCAAAAACCTGAAGAATTCAGGATTTGTGATACCTTTGGAAACAGCCGTTTCGCGAACCGATTCCAATACATATGGCAGTACCCAAACATCCAACGGATTGTTATTCAGTAGCCTGAGCCAGTCTGGTACTCCTGCCGGCGGAAAAAATGGGTTTGAAGCCGATACTTTCCAAACCACATCCGATACTTTAAAGGCCAATTCCCAAAAGCGTTTCTGCTCAATAGGTTCACCAAAATGTTTTACTGCTTCTTCAATCCACATCTTGCGGTCTTGCCATCGGATGATCTTTTTGTTGCCCATATGGACCGTCATAGATGGAATCAGTGGTATTTTTGGTATTGTAATACCCAATTTATCTTCAAGAAGCCTGAGAGGCTGATGTTGATCAAAACCTATGAGTGTTGTGGCACCCGACTCAAATATATACCCTTTGCGATAATAAGATGAACTGCACCCTCCGGCGACATGAGATTTTTCGAGAACCAAAACCCTGTAACCATCATTTACTAAAAACGCAGCAGCACTCAGGCCTCCCATTCCGGCACCAGCGATTATTACATCAGCATCATATTCTTTTCTTTTCATAGCCGCAAAACAAAAAGCCTGTTCTCTTGGTTCACTGCACTCTTTTACACTGGAAAATTGAGCAGATTCCTGATAATAGTTTTTTTAACCCTGATTACGCATTAGACTTCCGAAGTCTTACGGAGCATCGAAAGGAACCTTCATCGGTTAACATACTGAAGATTTAAAAAAAATTTGAAAGACTTCGGAAGTCTTTTTGGTCTTATGGGTAATTTTGGTTTTAAAAATGCAGTGTGAGATCAGATATGATACGAAACAGGTTATTAAATCTTCAAAACTTAAACAGCTGCCATTTCCACATCACGACCGGCCAGAGCTGGTTTTTCAACCTTTTCGTCTGTTTCAATTTTGCCATCTCTCAGGCGGACAATTCTCCGGGCATGTTCGGCAATTTCATTTTCGTGAGTAACCAGTAAAATCGTATTTCCCTGCCTATACAACTCTTCAAAAAGCTGCATGATTTCTACACCGGTTTTTGAGTCAAGATTACCGGTAGGCTCGTCTGCAAGCAGAATGGATGGGTCGTTTACAAGAGCCCTGGCAATTGCCACACGCTGTCTCTGGCCGCCTGATAGTTCATTAGGTTTATGATCCATCCTGTCGGCAAGGCCTACTTTCGTTAGTGTTTCAATTGCTTTCTCTTTTCGCATGGAACTCTTCATCCCGGAGTAGATTAACGGTAACTCTACATTACTGAGGCAGTCTGTTCTTGGCAAAAGGTTAAATGTTTGAAACACAAAACCGATTTCACGATTTCGAATCTGGGCAAGTTCAGAATCGTCGAGATCGCTCACTTTGTGCCCATTCAAAATGTACTCACCTGAAGTTGGTGTATCGAGGCACCCTATCATATTCATCAAAGTGGATTTTCCTGATCCTGAGGGCCCCATAATGGCAATATATTCATTTTCTTCCACATCAAATGTTACACCGTCAAGAGCCCGAACCAGTGTTTGCCCCATGAGGTAGTGCCTTGTTAAATCTTTGATTTGAATAATTTTCTTTGCCATTGTGCAGATTTCTGATAAGTTGTTAATTTGATCTTACTTTGATTTTATCACCATTTTCAAGTTCACGGGAAAGTATACGGTAACTACCAGTAACTATTTCCATTCCTTGTTCAATACCACTCATGATTTGAATATGAGTATTATCGCTAATTCCTGTTTCCACTTCAACCCGTTTAGCGCTGTCGTTTTCATTTACAAAAACCACCCTTCGAAAATCCTCACCATTACCTGAACGCCTTGCCATTGAAGTAGTTGATGAGTTTTCCCCGTCATCGTTTGAGTTTCTGTCGAGTGAAAAGTCGCGTACGGTTACTGCCTGTATCGGCACTGCAACCACATCATATGCAGTGTTCGTCCTGATATCGACAGTTGCAGACATGCCTGGTTTAAAATCTGGTGTGAAATCTGCCTGAGGTGTCTCGGAGACGTTCATTGCAAGAAAATCACCGGATGCATGATCGAGGTTATGGGGTGTTGTAATTCTGATTTTAACCTTATAGTTGGTAACCTGATCGGCAGATCCGGTTCCTGTTACATCTGCTGAGTTTGCAATTTCAGTTACAACACCTTCAAAAGAACGATTCGGATAAGCGTCAACTTCGATAATGGATGTATCAGCAATGCTTACATTCACGATGTCGTTCTCATTAACATCAACTAAAACTTCCATCTGTTCCATCCTTGCGATTCTCATCATTTCTGTACCTGCAGTTTGAGCCTGGCCAAGAACGCGTTCACCCCTCTCAACAGCCAGCCTGCTGATTGTGCCATTTTTCGGTGAGCGGATTACAGTTTGTTGCAATTCCTCTTCAGCCCGCCTTAACTGTGCCCTGGCACTTTCAATCTGATATTCGGCTGCCCTGAAATTGGCTTTTTGAGCCTCATAATTATTGGTGGATTGCAGATACTCAAGTTCAGAAATAAGGTTGCGTTCGTAAAGTTGTGTATTTTTCACATACTCGACCTCAGCCTGCAACATGGTAGCTCGCGCCTGTTCCATCCTCGCTCGCTGAGTAAGCAGAGCTGCGTTTAATTCATCGATCCTGGCTTCGTATAGGTCAGGTTTAATTCTTAGTAAAAGTTCGCCCTCCCTCACAAAATCGCCTTCCTTCACATTGAGTTCAATGATCTCACCGGAAACATCCGGCCTGATGATGACTTCAACTTCTGGCTGAATCCTTCCGGAAGCAGATACGATCTGTGTGATGGTTCGCAATTCAGCAATTTCAGTGTCAACTTCTTTCTCACCCGCCCCGCCATCTATCCAACCTGCTAATTTAGCAATAACTCCGCCAATTATGACGATTAGAACAAGGACAATGAGGATCCTGATCAATTTTTTTGTTGCCGATTTTTCTTTTGCCATCCTTATGGTAATTAATAATGAATCTTAGTTTTTAAAATTCAGAAAACTGGTCAAGCTGACCCAAAAAGTAATCCAATAACTGCTCCTGGAATACAAAATTGTATATGGCTTGTATCCTGTTTGATTGTGCTTGTACGTAATTTGCATTTGCAAGATTCAACTCAATTAATGTGGAAGAACCCACTTCATAACGCTGCTGTTCAGTTTCATATGCCCTTTCTGCAGCTCTAAGAGCTTTTTCAGTCGACTCAAGTTCTTTCACGATAGACTGATAATCACTGTATGCCTGCCTCACCTCTTCGGAAATCTGGAAGCGGACATTATCGAGCTGTAGTTCGCTGTTGCGCAGCTGAACATGTGCTGCCTGTACAGTTGTGCGTGTATTCCACCTGGTGAAGATGGGTATTTGTATGTTAAAGCCAAGGTTACGGGTAACGTTTTGATCAAAAAACTGGTCGGCAAAAGGCACAGATTCTCCCATAAATGAAAACTGGTCACTATATCGTGCACTTATACCTGCACTCGCATTCACTGTAGGCAAAAATTGTGCCCTCGCAATTCGGTAATTCTGGCGATTACTCTCAATATCATATTCCTGTGCCCTGAAATCACTTCTGCGGGTGAGCGCAGCCTGAATCAAATCATACAAATCAAGATCAACAGGGACCAGAGACAACTCTTCAACAGTAGGCATGCTTGTTTCAATATCTGAAATTGAATCATCCTGCATTATTCTGATGAGCTGAGCTTTACTTACATCAAGTGCGTTCTCTCTTTGTATAACGGTTAGTTCGTCGCTTGCAACAGCTGATTCCTGGTTATACAGATCAACAATTGGCCTTGCGCCAACTTCAACCTGTGCCATCACCTGTTCGAGTTGACTTTCTGATGCTAATAGTGTGCTTTGAGCAATTTTCAGAAGTTCTTCATTCAAAACCACTTGTAAATACCTGCTTGCAGTATTAAACATAATATTCTCCCGCAATCGCTGAAGCTGAAGTTCGTCAGACGAACGGTCGGCTTCTGCCCTTCGCAGGTTTGCGATGTTACTGAATCCATTAAAAACGGTAACGCTTGAATTTATACTTCCTCCAAGTGAATATGTGGTTCGGTCATCGAATGAGAGATCTTCCTGAATAAACTGCCGTCCAACGTTTCGGTTACCGGATAAGCCTGCACTCAAGTTGGGTAGAAAATCGGCTTGTGCACTTCTGACCCGGGGATCAGCGAGACTTCTGTTATTTTCAGCCTGTTTTAATTGATAATTATTTTCGAGTGCTATTTGAATGGCTTCTTCAAGAGTAATCGTTCTTGATTGTGCCTGAAGAATTACCGGCACGATTAGTAAAAAGATAATCAGGTATAGTTTTCGCATTATAACTCAATCTGTAGGTTTGTTTAATGATTTTACACGAAGAAGTGTAACCAGAGTTTCACTAAAAACATCTCAATTTCTAAATAAAAAACGAATTTTAACATTTGAGGCCGTTAAACAGTAATATTTACGATAACTGAAAATATTTCCCGAAATAACAGGCTTCAAATCTTGGATGGTATTGATTAATTTGAATTATATCAGAAAATTTTTCGCAAATTTACAAATCTGAGATATTTGTTAGTATCCTTATACACTCGCCTAACCTTAGACGTATGGGATTACGCTGCGTTTGATTAGAGGAGTTACCCCGAAATTTTTAATTAGGGACAAATAAGATATTTAAAATCAATTAATTATAATTTTTAACAAGTGGAAATGGCTTTTGGTATTGTTTACCCGGCCTTGAATCGGTTGGCGGGAACAGGGTATTTTCAGACACGCTTTGGCA
>PWLN01000070.1 GCA_003559375.1 Balneolaceae bacterium
AGCCCACCGTAAAAGTTAGAATAATATCTACCTCTAACCACGGATTCATCTGCGTAGATTATATATTCTTTTGACATGCGTAGAGTTACAGTTTGATGATGATAATTACACATCAAGCTAATATTTAATTCAATTCCTTACAGTTTTTTATTTTTCCACACATGACTATTAGACAGTTAGTTGGATGAATCCCGATCAATAAACCCTCTGAAGACAAGCGAGAAGGTTATTTTTTTGTATACTGATTAAATTGGTGGGCCGAAGTGAATACAAAATTTGACAGGATGCAGTTTGATTAATTATTTAGTTAAATAGCTCAAGCCAGCTCAATTTAATTTATGCCTATGTTACACTTTTTTGATATCCTGAAAATCAGAATCATCTATACTTTCACTTCCCATTTTCAAACCTTATTCTTTAGAGTACCTGAGTTTTTAATGACTAATTGATCGATGGAACGATTGAATGAAGTTTGAAGCAAAAACCGTACGCAATACCATCAATAAAGCTTTTTTAAAAGAGCCTGTTCAAAGGGTATTGTTTGAGGAATTCAAGCAGATACTGGAACGGTTTTTTGCCGGAATTAAACTGGCAAAAGAAAAGGGAGAACATGAAGAGCATTTCAAAAATATTCTGGCTGAGTTTTTCAGGGTTGTAGGATTTGATCTATACACGATCAACACGAGCCGACGAATTGATCTGGCTATTCATACCGGAAGCAAGCCTGATAATCCGGTTGGAATTTTGTTTGAAACCAAGCGGCCAGGTAATTCTTCCGAAATGGTTACGAAAGAGAACCTGAATCGTAAAGCGATGCATGAAGCCATTCTCTACTATCTTGAACAGCGAATTGAACTCAAAAACAGTGACCTGAAACATATCGTAATTACCGATATGGAAAACTGGTTCATTTTTGATGCTCAGGAATTCGAACGTCTCTTCTATAAGCTGCCAGATTTGAGAAAAATGTGGAAACTATGGAAAGCCGACCGCAAAGTATCATCCACAAACGATTTTATGTATAATGAAATCAACCGGTATTTGGATGAAAGTGATCATAAAATCACAGGTTTATGGCTGCCACTGCACAAAACCGAGAAATTTCTACAGGCAAAAGATGGCAGTGATTACGAGAAGAAACTACGGGCAATTTATAAATTGTTTACACCCATTCATTTGCTCAAAGAACCTTTTGCGAATGACAGTAACAGTCTTAATAAAGAATTTTATCATGAACTTCTCTACATCCTCGGTCTTGAAGAGACAAGGGATGGCAGCACCCGATATATCCAACGTGCTGATAAAGATTCAAGACAAGCAGGTTCTTTTATTGAAAACAGCATTAGAATAATTGATGCTGAAGTCAACTTAAACCGTTTTGGGAATTCATTGCAACAATATGGTGAGGCTCGGGATGAACAGGTTTTTGGTATCGCAATGGAACTCTGCATCACCTGGATAAACCGGATTCTGTTCCTTAAACTCCTTGAATCACAATTATACCGTTATCATCGTCAGGCACAGAATTTCAAATTCCTAAACTATAAAACGATAGATGGCTTTGATGAACTGAGTAAACTGTTCTTTCAGGTTCTGGCACGAAAAGAAAAGGAAAGAGATGATGAAATTTTTGAAAAATTTGGACATATCCCCTATTTGAACAGTTCGCTATTCGAGGTCTCTGAAATAGAAGACAGGGCAATACGCATATCAAACCTGGATGACCATGCTAAAATGCCAGTGTATAAGCGTAGTGTACTGCAAAAAGAGCGCGGGAATAAACTTAATACACTGGATTACCTGTTCCGCTTTTTGGAGGCATACGATTTTTCAGCCGATGGCAGCGAGGAAATCCGGGAAGAGAGCAAATCCCTGATCAATGCTTCCGTTTTGGGCCTGATATTTTAAAAGATCAACGGCTATAAAGACGGATCGTTTTATACTCCGGGTTTTATAACAGAATATATGGCAAGGGAAACGTTGCGGAGGGCGGTTATTGACAAATTCGAACAAGCCCTTTCGACCCTCTCCCCATCCCCTCTCCCTGGGGGAGAGGGGCGAAGGGGTGAGGGCGAAAAAGGACAGGAAACCACCTCCATGCTTACACTTACCGACATCTACAACCGCATCGGCCGCGATATCTCCATCCAACAGGCCAACGAGATCATCAACTCAATAACTATCTGTGACCCGGCCGTTGGCTCAGGTCATTTCCTTGTCTCCAGCCTCAATGAGCTGATTGCCATAAAAAGCAGACTTGGAATCTTGTGTGACCGGAACGGACAGGTTCTGCGAGGCCTCGATGTAAAGGTGGAAAACGATGAGTTAATTGTAAGCTGGGAGGATGACACCCTCTTTGAGTATGATGTCAGCACAATTTGGAGCGGCAACAAGCTGGTATCCCGAAGGGTATCCAAAGATCGCGACAGAGTTCAGAAAGCTTTGTTCCATGAAAAACGACATCTGATTGAAAACTGTCTTTTCGGGGTCGATATCAATCAAAACTCGGTAAACATCTGCCGGCTGCGTCTGTGGATCGAGTTATTGAAACACGCTTACTACACGGAAGAAAGCAATTTTATGGAGCTGGAAGTCCTGCCTAATATAGACATCAACATCAAACAGGGCAATTCACTGGTGAGCAGGTTTGGACTGGATGCCGACCTCATTAAAGTGTTTAAAAACAGTAAATACACGGTTGATGAATACAGACAGGCAGTAAACGGTTATAAAAAAACGGGTGATCGTTCTGAAAAAGCCGAAATAAAAAAACTGATCGATGATATTGTTGGAAAGTTTATTATCGGGCTTGAGGAATTGCATCCGGCCAGACAAAAATTAAAAGCAAAAGAAGGAGAACTTTTAAGGCTGAACACCCAGTTTGATATGTTCGGCGATGACATCGCTGGACAAACCGGTTCACAACGAGCCAGAATTTTGATTGCCGAAAAAGAGTATGCAAAGCAGAAGGATATAGTTGAAAAACTGGTAAACAATGAGCTGTATAACCAGGCGTTTGAATGGCGGTTCGAATTCTCCGAAGTACTCGACGATGAGGGACGATTCACAGGGTTTGATGTGGTGATCGGGAATCCGCCGTATGTGAGGCAGGAACAGTTTAAAGAACTGAAGCCCTACCTTCAGAATCGCTACACCGTTTACCAGGGAACGGCCGACCTCTACAGCTACTTCATTGAACTGGGTATCGATCTTATGAGGGCCGGCGGGTATTTCCAGTTTATTGTGGCCAACAAATGGATGCGTGCCAATTATGGCAAACCGCTGCGGGAATGGCTTCAGAAACGGGTAAATATCGAAGCCATCTACGACTTTGGCGACCTGCCCGTATTTGAAGAAGCCACCACCTACCCCTGCCTGCTGCAACTGAGAAAAACCGAACCCGTCCCGCACTTTTGGGCCGCCAACATCCAAACCCTCGATTTCGACGATCTCGAAACCTATCTGTTGGAAAACCGTTTTGAATCCGGCCAAACCCGCTTGCAGCCCGATGGCTGGGCGCTGATCGATGAACGCGCACAGCGGCTGCTGGACAAGCTGAAACGTAAAGGCGTTCCGCTTGGTGAATATGTTGATGGGAAGATCTATCGTGGGGTGTTAACCGGACTGAACGAAGCTTTTGTGATTGATGAGGAGACGAAAGAAAGGTTGATTGAGGAAAACCAGAAGAGTAAAGAGCTGATCAAGCCGTTCCTGGCTGGAAAAGACATCAAACGCTACCAGCCGCCCAATGCCAAAAACTATCTGATTTTGATACCATCAGGGTGGACGAACGAGAAAACTAAGGAGGAAAACAAATGGGGATGGTTTGAAAAGTCATACCCTGCCATAGCCAAACATTTGAGCCGTTTTGAAGATAAAGCGAGAAAAAGGTATGACCAGGGGGAGTATTGGTGGGAACTGAGATCATGCACATATTATGATGAATTTGAGAAGCCGAAAATCATGCTACCGGATATTTCCCTAAGAGGAAATTATACATTTGATAATACAGGTGGTTTATATCTGGTTAATACTGCATATATCATCGGTAATAATGAAATGTTTTTATTGGGAATTTTAGCATCAAACCTGATCGATTTCTACTACAGAAGCATTTCATCCACGTATAGAGGTGGTTATTTGAGATTTATTTATCAATATCTCGAAACCATCCCGATTGTAGTACCGGATGATAAAACCCTGAAACAAATTGAATCCAGCGTCCATGAAATTTTAGAAACCAAAAAAGAAAACCCCGAAGCCGATACCAGCAACCTGGAAGAGGAGATTGACCGGTTGGTGTATGAGTTGTATGGGTTGAGTGAGGAGGAGATTGGGGTTGTAGAGGGAGGAGTTTGAATGAATGATTTGTTCGGGAACTAAAATCTTTACATATTTGTAAATATAGATAAATGGAGAAGAAACTGCTTCGTCATGGTTCCAGGCTCAAAATCTGCTATTTGGTGGAACGTGACAGGCACCCTGAACTACACCATTTTCTCATAAAATTAAAAAAAGATGATCCGCGAACGTATAAAAAAGCATTGCGTTTTATTGAAGACCTAAAGGATAACCCTGATGCCTTCATTACACTAAAAAAATTTAAGAAACTTAATCACGATGCGGATCTATGGGAATTAAAAGTATCCAATGAAACCCGGTTTTTTCTTTTTTATAGTTCAGTACATGAAGTATGTATCACACACGGATACCGTAAACAAAGTAAAAGCAGCAAACGGCTTACTCAGGAAATTGAAAAAGCTGCGACAATAAAAAGAAGGTATTATGATGGAAAAAAATGAATTTAATTTTAAAGGCTGGTTTGATAAAGAGATCGATCAACTGGAAAAAGACCCCGAATACATTGCATATGGTTTGATGGTTGATTTGGCAGCACAAGTGGCTAAAAAGCTGGCTGCCGATGGGTTAAAGCAAAAAGACCTCGCCGAACGCTTAGGTAAGACTCCAGGATGGATCTCCCGGTTTATGAACGATCCCACAAATTTCAGCATAAAAAAATTGGTGGAAATCGCTGTGGTTCTTGGTATGGAATTGGATATCTCTTTCAAAGAAAGTGATGCGTTACCCGCTTTTAAGCCAAAAACTATTACCGGTAAAGCCAGGCCAGGCCCTGCCAGACAATTTTCCTTCTTTGATTCCTCTTATTCTGGAAAGATTGGAAAATCTGTTCAACTAAAAAAGAATAAAAAAGATATTGCTGCCTAACTTAGTATTTAAATGAAAGCACCTGTTCAAATTACCGACTATCGGATAAAGAAGCTTCATTTTGATATTACAGAGGAAGTAGATGAATTTGAATTAGAAAAAGCCTCATTCTCTATTGATGTAGATTATGAGCTTTTTAAATATGAAGAGAACCCGCTTCGGTACAAGATTGATCTATATCTGAAAATTTCTCCGCCGGTTGATGATGAAATGCCCATGCCATTTAACTTCGAGCTAATACTTGAAGGTCTGTTTCTTTTTGAATCTGAGATGGATGATGATGAGAAAAGCTATCACCTGAATATCAGTTGTACAACGATGTTATATGGTGCTGCTCGCAATATAATACATCAATTAACCGGCCAAACAAACTATGGTTCTGTTTCTATCCCATCAGTACAGTTTTCAAAAATAGCCGGGGAAAAGCACAACAATGCAACTGGAATAAAATAAATGAATGAACATCTTACGAAACAGGTGCTTAAAATTTTTGAACCATTTGAAACCATAAACCCGAAGCCGACACCACCGAACTGGAAGCGGAGATAGCTCGATTATGGTACAAGTTGTATAGGTTGAGTGAGGAAGAGATTGGGGTTGTGGAGCGGATTGCCGGCTAATTGGAGGATAGTAATCAAAGATATGACCCGTACTGACAAAGAAGACTTAGAATTAGCTCTAGGCATTTTAAAAGATTGGCAGGATGGTTATGGAATAACCGAGGTTGAGTATGCCTTTAGCTTAATGAGTCTCTGTGATCAAACAAAAAATCAGGATTTATGGGCCAAACTGCGAGCAGCACTTCGAGAAAACGAGGATTTAAATCAGGAATATATGACGAAGCAGTTGCGGATTAAATCTTTGGCACAAAAAAGCCTTTGGTGGTATAATCCGGATAGTTGGTGATTGTTCTTTTCCAATTATTGTGTTTCAAGAAACTATTCTCAGTTCACGAAAACCTGGAATATGTAAATGAGAGTATTAACAAGCTGGACTTGGCGCCAAGTGGATTTTGAGAAAGTTTGAAATAAATACGCGTGTTGTATAGCATGACATAGTTTACACTTTATTGACTGTTAAGAACGAGGAAAACCTCTGCCCCCTGCAGGGGGCGCTTAAGAGTCGATTTCATAGCAGTAGTTCTTTTACATAATGACAAACAAGCTACCAGTCAACAGGCATTATGTACTCAATGGTTTGAATAACGTTATTGTTTTGCAATATATGCAGGCAGTGATTTTCAATACTTATTTGGGCAACCACATAAGAGTACTTCAGACTTGAATCCACAGAAAACGATTCGTTGGGCAGGTGAAGCTTACAATCGCTTCGAATAAAGCGAACAAAATAGATATCACCCTCCAGTAGCGGATTCGTTGCTCCAAGTTGAATCGGCCATCGTAAAGTATGGTCTCTGGTAAGAGCTTTTGCATTTGGTTTGGAGTCTTATGATCCAGGCTGCTGTAGCGGTGATGGTAATTATGGAAGTTGCTAAATTCACCGCTGGCCTGTTTTAGGTGGTCGAAATCTGCAAAATTTCGAGACCGGTAAAACCGCTTATCATAGGTGTTATTGAAACGTTCAATAATTCCATTTCGCCATGGCTCAGCCAAGGGAATAAATACCGGAGCCACGCCCATGGCCAGAGCAAAACGAACAACGCTGCCAAAGCTGCGGGGATATCGGTTGCTGCCACGAAAAGCCAGCTCATTGTCCATCTGCAATGCGTCTGGTATTCCATGGCTTGCCCAAAAACTGGCAAGGGCCTGTGCGATGCCTGTAGAGGCCTTCGTTCGAACAGGGTTTACCGAGCAACATCTTGAGCGACTGTCGATCATATTTACGCTGTAAAATCGCCCATCGCCTTTAATCCATCGTGGCCCCACCAGATCCATTTGGTGAGTGTGAAAAAACAGCTCTGGATACGCCTTGTTGGATCGACGTACAGGTTTAGTCCTGGTTACCCGATGGCGGGCCAGAATCCGGTTTATCGTCCATACTTCAGGGGGATCAAATCCGCGATTACGCAACTCATAAGAGATCGCAATAGCTCCGGTTTGGGCGATCCCCTGTTGCTCGAGCTCTTTTCGAACGCAAAGCACCTGTTGTTCAAGAGCTTCGCTCACCCTTGTGGGTTTGGTTTTAGGCGCTCTGGATTGATCTTCAAACCAGTTGCCATCTCCATCGGCAGCCTGGTATCGTTTAAGCCAATTGTAGAACCAAGGGCGACTTTTACCCAATGAGTTCACGATGCTCGTTACGGTTTCACCCGCTAAATGACGCTGGATTGCTTGTTTTCTTTTCTCGTATTCATTCATCTGGTTTTTTTGATGAACACTACGAGAAAATCACTATGTCAAAGAACCTTTGTTTATTATAAAGTGTAAACTATGTCATGCTATCTATCAAATACGAATTAACAATCAGGCAGTTCCAATAAATTATTCTTATCAGCCCTATCAGGATCAGTACGCAAATATTTACCATACGTTCCATCAACTACGTGGATTTCGACCTCATAAATACCGATTCTTACATAGTACCTGTATGTTTTATATTCGATTTCACGAATTGCCTGTAAAGAACTTACCGGAGACCACCATTCAAGTCTGTTGCAAATTGCTGTAATTATGCCACCTTATTTTCTTGTGGATGTGATTTGTCTTTTCATAGTATTAGGCGATTAATTGAATTTGATTATATGTACATTATATGTATAATAATATCAAGTGAGAGTTTTTTTGATAAAGACGGTAAACGTTTTAACCAGAAACCAAAAACATTATGGAGAAAGAGTGGGGTGGTCCCTGGACAGAGAAGAAGCTGGATGCTTTTGAGCAATATGTAACTGCCTATTTGACAATCATGAATAAACATCCGTATTGGCAAACTATTTATTTTGATGGGTTTGCAGGCAGTGGTAAAAGAAAAGTTAAAAAGCAGTCAGATCCTATATTGTTTCCAATTTCAGACGAAGAGCAAAAGGTTTATCGTGGAGCTGCAGAACGTGTTATTCGAATGGAGCCTCCGTACACGTTTGATTATTATTATTTCGTAGAAGAGAGTGGGGCAAGACTTAAAAAGCTTGAGGACAGATTAACTGATATACCTGAATCAAAGGATAAAATACTTGTTTTCCGCCCAAAGGATTGTAATGAAGAACTGATTAGTCTTGCAGGGGCATTAAAGTCAGGAAAATATGCAAGTTTAGTATTACTTGATCCTTTTGGGATGCAGGTTAACTGGGAAGCTATTGAATCTCTTGCTGGAACCAGATCAGATGTTTGGTTATTATTGCCAACTGCTGTAATTATAAATCGTCTGCTCGACAGAAAAGGGGAACTCAAAAATTTGAAACGACTCGAAAGTTTCTTTGGCTTATCAGAAGAAGAAATTCGTAAGGAATTTTACTTTCAAACCGGCCAGACAAGCTTTATTGATGATATGGATGAGCATATAAAAAAAGTGGTTAACCCTATAAACAAAATCGCTTCTCTATATATCAAAAGGCTAAAAACTATTTGGAAATTTGTATCCGATCCCGCGCTTAAATTAAATAATCGAAAGGGCGCTCCATTATTTCATTTCATCTTTGCTTCGAACAATAAGAATGCACAAAAAATCGCTAATTACATCATCACAAATAGATAATTATGGCACAATCATCCATCGAATGGACCGAACTAACATGGAACCCCGTTACAGGCTGCACCAAAGTTTCGCAGGGCTGTAAGTTTTGCTATGCGGAGGTGATGGCCAAACGGTTAAAAGCAATGGGCCTGGAAAAGTATAAAAACGGGTTTGATGTAACAATTCATCCTGAAACACTTGAAGAGCCGTATAGGTGGAAAAAATCGCGTGTTGTCTTTGTTAACTCTATGAGTGATCTGTTTCACCCGGATGTACCAGTCGGGTTTATTAAAGATGTTTTTCAAGTAATGAATGAAAATCCACAACACGTTTTCCAGGTATTGACCAAACGAACCGATTTGCTTTTGGAATATGATCAGGAAGGGTTACTGGAGTGGACAGAGAATATCTGGATGGGTACATCAGTTGAAAATGATCGTGTAAAACACCGAATCGACACACTTCGAAAAACAAAGGCAAAAACCAAATTTCTGTCCTGCGAACCATTAATCGGACCGTTGTCAAATATGAATCTTGAAGGCATTCATTGGCTAATTGTGGGTGGAGAAAGCGGCCACTCCCCAAGGCCAATGAAACCAGAATGGGTTATCGATATCAAGGAACAATGCAATAAAGCTGATGTACCCTTTTTCTTCAAGCAGTGGGGAGGCAGAAACAAAAAGAAAGCCGGACGAAAGCTGGATGGAAAAACCTGGGATCAGTTGCCGGAAATGCCGGTAAGTTATTCAGCTTGATCACTTTTTTAATTCCCATGGAAGTCCAGACCGCGTCGCTGCCGAATGACCTTTATTGTGCTTGATCACTCGCCGGGGAACATTATCGGTTTGGCCCTTGTAATAACGATCTAACTTTTGGCTATATAAAATATACAGATAGTGCATGTTTCTCTCCTGGTTTTAGGGATTCTCTCTCAAAAAAAAAGCTGCCTAACCTATGTTAAGCAGCTTCTTTTGCGATCCGGATCCCGAGGCTTCGGGAAACTCGCGACCTTCCCGAGGCCTCGGGACAGGCGTGCTAACCAAC
>PWLN01000050.1 GCA_003559375.1 Balneolaceae bacterium
CCATCTGCTTCAACTGTACCTTTTTGAGGTTCAAGCAATCCAAGAATTAAATCAACAAGTGTTGTTTTGCCTACACCGGAAGCCCCTACAAAAGCAACCGCACAATTCTTTGGAATGGTGATGTTGATATTACGGATTGCAGGTTCATTAGCATCCGGATAAGTATATTCAACGTTTTTAATTTCAATTTTCTGCTTAATTGTAAGTGGTGCAATATCAGTATATAGCTGTCGCAACGGTACTTTTTTACTTTCAAGCATAACAAGGTCATCATAAATTGCTTCTACTGAATAAATGTTATAGCGCAATGAATTTACATTAAGAATGATATTGTTAACAGATGGTTTTAGTTTAGTGATAGCAGCACCAAATAAGGCAAGCACAGTGATAATTGAATTCATATCCCTGTATTGTAAAACCATAATGGTGGCAATAAATAAGATTCCCGTAAGTGCCATGAGTTCAATCATGTGAACCGGTAGCACATTTAAAACACCTTTCCATAGATCATATTTCTTGTGTTTAAAGGCATTTTGGTGATAAGAATCCAGAAAATGTTTTTCCCGGTTAAGTACTTTGGCATCTTTAAACCCGCCCAGTCCCTGCAGAATTGCCCTGGTCATCAATTGACGGTAACTAAGTGACTCTCTTCCATATTGCCTTATTTTATTCTTAGTTACCTTCAGGTAAAGATATGATACCGAACCAAACAGTATCATTCCTGTAATTGTGATTAATGGCTCCACATACATCAAGCCAACTACAATCACCAATGTTGTGATTGCATTTAATAAAATTATGAGAAATGGCTTTAAAGTGCCATCAATCACACGTCCTACTTCCGCGCTTACATTTCTTAGTAATTCTGATGAATTTCTGCTTAAAAAAAATGTATATCCGGATCGCATGTAGGCGTTAAACAAGCGATTTTGTAAAATAAGATGCCTGTTCAGCATATATTTCATACGCAGATATTCATAAAAAACTATATAAAGGTTTTTGAAAGAAAAGAGTAAAATCAGTAACGCTGCCCCAAACACCACCAACCTTTGCGGTGTTTGAATTCCAAAACTATCAAGAAACGGACCAATAACCGGCTGTGATAATACCCATTCTGAATCAATGATCAGTGTAACAAAGACCGGAACCATGCCTATACCTGCCAGGGTGATGAAAGATGATACTAGCATCATAAGTAAAAGGATGGCAAGCTTGTAGTTATCGTGGGGTGGCAGCAGATAATAAACCTTTTTAAGAGAATCGATCATCCTGAACCCGGTTTATATTTAATTTGTACTTCAAAAAGAATTGAGAATAGCACTGTGATGATTATCCAATTACAAAACAAAATGAAATGGCTTGCAATAATGTACGGATTATTTTGAAATGGTCGAACGATGATTTATGTATCTATCCATTGTATACTTTGGATAATCCCTCAATTACACTTTGTATAATTGAATCCTGATCTTGCTCCGTGAGAAATGGATGCATAGGTAAACTGAGTACTTCCCTTGAGGCTTTTTCAGATTCCGGAAAGTCACCGTACTGATACCCCAAATCGTTAAAAACTGGTTGCTCGTGGAAACACTTTGGATAATATATACCTGTGGGAACTCCTTTTTGATGTAAATAGTCAGTCAATTTGTCCCGGAACTGTTGTTCAACACGAATGGTATACTGTGCAAAAACATGAGTATTGCCTTCTGTGATAGAGGGTGTTACACAACAATTGCCTAACAGCTCAGTATACCGTTTACCAATCAATGAACGAAGTTCTGTTTCTCTCTCAAAATATGGCCATTTAGCAAGTAAAATAGATGCCTGCAATGTATCGAACCGGCCATTCGTGCCTACATGTGTGTGATGGTGCCTTTTTATGCCTCCATGTGTTCGAATTGCCTGCATCACTTCAGCAATCTGAGTATCATCAGTAAACAAAGCACCTCCGTCGCCATAACAACCTAAAGGTTTTGCGGGGAAAAAGGATGTGCTGCCGATTAAAGAGGCACCGCAGCTTTTTACACCATATCTTTCAGCTCCAAAACTTTGAGCTGCATCTTCAATTACTGCTATACCATATTTTTCCGCAATTTGATTAATTAATTCAATTTTTGGCATCTGTCCAAACAGGCTTACCGGAATTACAGCTTTTGTTCTTTCTGTAATAGCCTCTTCAATTCGGGAAACATCGATATTAAAACTGTTTGGTTCAATATCTACAAATACAGGTTTGGCTCCCACCAACATGATAACCTCTGCAGAACTGATCCATGAGAAGGGCACTGTAATTACCTCGTCACCTTCACCGATACCTAAAGCTCTAAGTGCAATTTCAAGGCTGTGGGTACCGCTGCTTACCGTTATGCAATGATTTACCCCAACATATTCAGCGAGAATAGCTTCAAGTTCAAAAATTTCCGGCCCCATAATGAACCTTCCATGTTCCAGAACAGACTGAATTCGTGCATTTATTTCATCTTTATAACGGGAGTATTGTGTTTTGAGATCGATAAATTGCATTAATGAGACCTTGCGTTTAGTATATGAGGTACTGCAAAATTTTTTTAAATACTGAACAAAGATTTAAAAAAGTAAACGTAAATATGCCAATGAGTATGATGAATGAATGAATATTTCAAGATGATTATTTCATTTTTTTGTACTCATCATACGTTTTTTCTCCTGTCGATAACTCAGCAGGCAATGATGCTTCTTCATCTAAATCGATACAATGCAACAGGCCATTTTCAAGTTTATATCTGAATCCGGATTCAGGACAAATCATAATCCCTTTTATATCAGTATTTTTCAAAATATGCCCATGTCTGCTCATCCAGCCTTTCTGAATTCCCGGATTTCCCACAATCAGAGCGTAATCAGGTACATCCCTTGTTACTACAGAACCGGCTGCGATAAATGCGTATCTGCCAATGGTAATTCCGCACAGAATGGTTGCATTTGCACCAATGGTTGAACCTTTCCTGAAAAATGTCTTTTCATACAGAGAATGCCGGTTTACCTGGCTACGTGGATTAGTAACGTTAGTTAATACACAACTTGGGCCAAGAAATACCTCATCTTCAATTTCACAACCTGTATAAATAGAGACATTATTTTGCACCTTAACACGATTACCTATTCTCACATCATTTGCAATAAAAACGTTTTGGCCAAACACACAATCCTCGCCAATCTCTGAATTTTTTGAAATATGACAAAAGTGCCAGATTTTCGTTCCCTTGCCAATCTTAACAGGTTCATCAACATAAGCTGACTCGTGGATCATTACTTTTTCCATGGAATAGGCTGTATAATTATTTAATCAGCTTTTTTATCATAGGATGAACTGAGCCATCCGGGTTTTTTGTGAGTTTCATGTGACGCAGTTTATGCACCAACTCAATGGATGGCCTGGCTTCTTCAATACCAAATCCTCTGCCTGCAAGTGTTTCTTCATATACGCGCAGATGCAGGTCTTTGAAACCTTTACTAAACTCTACTTCTTCACCATCAACCTCTATACTGCGAAATGTGCTCATTTCTCCTTCCTTAGAAATAAGGGGAATATCAGTGTTCTCGAGTGATAAATACCATTCAACATCTGCAAACTCCAATTCAAGAAAACCACCCATACGGTTCGATTCACGAATATATAGTTCAACTTTTCTTGTCCTGCCGAATAACCACATCAGCAAATCAAAAAAATGAATTCCAATATTTGTGCCGATTCCTCCGGATTTTTGAATATCCCCCTTCCATGAATAGTGATACCATAAACCGCGTGAAGTTATATAGGTTAACCTAATTTTTTTTCTTGACCGCGTAGTTACACTTTCCAGTTTTTGTTTCAGGCCAAGAATGGTATCATGTACTCTGAGCTGAAGAATTGTCCAGACTTTTTTTCCAAATTCTTCTTCAAGTTCCTGAAGTATATCAAGGTTCCAGGGGTTCAATACAAGTGGTTCTTCACAAATTGCATCGGCACCCACGCGTAATGCCATACGAATATGTGCATCATGTAAATGATTTGGCGAACAGACCGTCAGATAGTCAATTGCTTCGCCATCATTAAGCCGATGAATTTTCTCAAGATGTCTGTCGAAACGTTCAGATTCAGTAAAAAAGCTTGCGTCAGGGAAATAACTGTCAATAATTCCAACTGAATCATGCGGATCGAGTGCAGCAACAACACGGTTTCCAGTTTTTTTTATTGCATGTAAATGCCTTGGTGCGATAAATCCGGCAATTCCGGTGATGGCAAAGTTTTTCAAAATGTTATCCCCGTTTTATTCTTTCCAGTGATTTCTGGAAAATATTTTTAAATATAACCTCTTAAGCTGCATCTATCATTTTAGTTATAAAAATATGGGTGAAGTCAATTATTGTTGGCACTATTTAAATATTCTATATGCCAATTTTAAAGTGTCATTCTCATAGTTCTAATTCCTGAAAAACGAGTAAAATCATAGATAATTAACTCTCATATGAGTAATTAATATAGCTGATAGGACACAAGCTGAAGGAATTAATCAGTCAGCCGCTCAATTAAAAAGTATGTTGATGCAATAAAAGTCGTAATCGGAGCCACAAACCTCACATAATCCAGTATAGTAGCAGTTCGCTTAAGTTCTACGGTAACAATTTGGTCATTTCTTAGCTGGTATGTCCTCAGTTCCGGTGGATAGGGTTCATTAAACCTATATGTAAAGCGTTCAACCGTTTCAATACCTGTTTCACTGTTGAAAGTTGATATATTTATTTCAACTCGCCTTTTACTCCAATCGAGCTGAACCTGATCTGCACCGCCAACGCCTGTCCCTGTTCTTGAAATACCCCTTGCATAGGAAATCAATTCATGTGGTGTTGTTCCGCGAGGTACTATATAGCGTCCGGAGTTGTTAATATCTCCCCAAACAGCAAGTGTATCAGCAAGCTGTCCCGGCTCTGCAATACGCACCATGCCTTCTCCAAGCCTGAATACCTGAGTTCCCTGAGCATGTAATGACTGCCATCCAGCTCCTGAAAAAAGAATTGAGATGAGAAACAGGTATCCGTAATATTTAATCATACTTAAAGAATACTAAATTAGTTTATAATCTTAATGAGAGTTATATGAATTTTAACTATTTATTTTCCTGATATTCCTCATAAGCCTGGTAACTGTCATATGTATAATCATTAGAGTAATAGTAGTCAGCACTTTCTTTATGATTATAGGCTGTAATTACAGTACCAAGTATATTTGCATTGATACGTTTCAGGTTTTCGATAGTATGATTCAATTCATTAGTTTGAGTATCGCCAAAACGAGTTATCAACACTATGGCATCAGCAAGCCTCATCAAAGGTGCGCTATCAGTAATTACACCATATGGCGGTGTATCAACTATAATGTGATCATACTTCCCTTTTAACACCTCAAATAATTTTTTAAGCTTGGAGCTTTGCATAACAGCAGCTGGATTTGGAATGGTTCTGCCAGATGTAATTATGAACAAGCCAGGTGCTACTGTTGCTTTAATAACCTCTGATAATGGTAAGTCGTCGTAAAAATATTCAACAAGTCCTGGTTCCCTGGCTTCACCAGCAAAATCATGTGTTGAGGGCCTTCGCAGGTCTGTATCAATTATCAGGATTTTTTTTCCGGATTCAGCAAGTGCAACACCAAGATTCATGCTAATAGTGGTTTTTCCCTCACCTTTTTTTGTACTTGTGACCAGGATCATTCTTAGTAAATGATCAGGGTTGGAATAAATAATATTATTATGAAGACGTCTGTACGATTCAGCAAATGGTGAAATGGTATCAATGAGTGCTGACCAGCTGCTTGAAATTCTTTTGCCTTCTACTTTAATATAGGAATGTCCCCTGAACCTTTGTTCCAAATATTTTTTTGTATTGGGTATAATTGCGATAAGCGGTAAACCGGTACTTCTGAGTTTTTCTGTACCGTCAATTGTACGATTCAGATTTTCCTTTGTGAATACAAAACCTACACTGAGAATAGCACCCATCAAAAAACCAATCATTATAAATCTGGTTCTATTTGGCCCTGATGGACTACCAGGGGTTAGCCCATAGTCAAGTGGCCTACCGGCACCAAACTGAGTTTGTTCCCATAGGGTTGTTTGTGTATAATTTTGTGAGATAGTAGAGTAGAGTTGTTCATTAACCCGTGAATCACGCTGTAGCCTCGCGAGCTCTATCATATTATCAGGTAAACCATCAAAGAACAGATTTTCATCACCGAGCCTGCTTTGAATAGCTTCTTCCTGCGCATTTAACTGCGATTCTTGTATTCGCAGTTCAATTAAATTTCTTCTTAGCTCAGCTATCCGGCTCGCAACGCCACCATCATCGCTTCCTAAGAAACCTATAAATGCATCTGATTCATCTGAATCAAGTATACTTTGGGTAATTTCTCTGATTTCGTGTGCAAGGGCTTCAATTTCAGATTCAAGTCGAACGAATTGTGGCTCCAGTTCCGGATTCTCTCTGAGAGACGGATTATTATTAAGCAATATGGTTCGCTGTGTTCTGAGATCGGCAATACGAAATTGCGCGCGGTCCATTTGCCCGCTGATATTCTCCGCAAGCCTTTCAGCAAGCCCTGGCCTGATCTGTTCAAGCTGGCGTTCGTTAGAGTTTATCGCACTATTGATACCAACTCGCTGAACCTGAATTTCCTGTAATCTGGATTCAAGTTCTGTGATCCTGCTGATAACCGCACTAGTTTGCCCATCGATCTGTACCAGATTTGTTCTCGACATGTAATCACGTAGTGCCTGTTCAGAATTATCAAGGGCACGTTTTGCATCTTCCATCTCTTGTTCAAGGAAAGCAAGTGCTGCGTGGGCATCACTTCTGCGTTGAGTTGCAGAGACATGGGTATATGTGTCCATAGTGATATTCACAAGATGGCTTGCTTCATGTGGTGAAATACTCGTGAATGTTATTCTGAGTATATCAGTATCCATATCTACTCTCTGCACCCTCAATCTGGATTGAATCCGCCCGGTTAGTACTCCAAGTGGTACAATGGTGGAGTCGTTGGGAAAATCTCTCCAAAGTATGGGAAAACGCTCACCATTTTCCATGGTCTCCATCTCAAGCACATTCTTTGCTACTTCTTCGGCAAGCTTTCTTGATTGAAAAACCTGAATTTCATTCACCAGCCTGTTCCCGGCTCCGACATTAAATGATGATGATACGATACTGGATATATCACTACCCGCCCAGGTATACCGGTTTCTCTCTTCTGCTATCATCATGGTGCCTGAACTCTGATAAACAGGATCGAGTGTATATGCATAAATAGTTGCAATTGCAGTAATCAGGACTGTAATAGCTATTACCCACCATTTGTATCGTAATGAAATATTAATAAGGTGTTTTAGATCAATCTCATCTTTTTTTGGTGGTTCATCGGGCATCGGTTGCCCATGGTAATAGTCACCATAATAAGATTTATTACCTTGTGAAGATCCGTTATCTAATGGGTTATAAGAGTTATTATCTCTAAGATTATTCATAATAGACTTGTGTAAATGTCTTCTTATAAAACCAAATGTGGTGCAACTGAATTCAATTTTACTTTTCGAGACATGCTGAATCTTAATGGAAATAGTTTAATAAATAATTATCAAGTATACCAAATTATCAACAGTTAATATAGATGTTTATTATCTAAATGTAATAAATAAGAAAAAACTCAAATATGAATTATGAAAACACGTAAACATCCCAAATGTTTATGATTTTCTATTACTCCGCCTGTCTAAGAATCTGGTATCCATTTTTCAACAGTGTTTGTTGCTTTCTAAAAAGTTTAATATCTGATTCAACCATTTCAGAAATAAGTGTGTGAATATCATATTTTGGTTTCCAACCGAGTAAATCACAGGCTTTTTTCGAGTCACCAATTAGCAAGTCAACTTCGGTTGGACGAAAATATCGCGGGTCTACTTTCACAATAGTATCACCTTTTTTCAAAATAAGTTCACCATCATCATTATGAGGCAGAGGTTTTATTGATTCCACGATACCTGTTTCGTTTTTTCCCGAACCCCTGAATACCAGGGTAATACCTGCTTTGGCAAATGCCAGTCTGATGAATTCACGTACTGAAGTGGTAACACCGGTTGCAATGACAAAATCTTCCGGTATTTCCTGCTGAAGCATCAGCCACATAGCTTCAACATAATCTTTAGCGTGGCCCCAGTCCCTTTTTGCGTTCAGGTTCCCTATATACAGGGTATCTTGTAGCCCCAATGCAATTCTGGCTGCAGCTCTGGTGATTTTCCTGGTAACAAAAGTTTCACCTCGCCTTGGTGATTCATGGTTAAATAAAATACCATTGCATGCAAAGAGATTATAAGCTTCACGGTAATTAACCGTAATCCAATAAGCATAAAGTTTTGCGACTGCGTAGGGAGAGCGCGGATAAAAAGGTGTTTTTTCACTTTGCGGAACCTCTCTCACAAGGCCATATAATTCTGAAGATGACGCCTGGTAAATTTTGGTTTTCTTTTCCATACCCAGCAGCCGTACAGCCTCAAGAATTCTGAGAGTTCCAAGGGCATCTGTATTCGCAGTATATTCCGGTGTTTCAAAGCTTACTTTTACATGGCTCATGGCAGCCAGATTATAAATTTCATCGGGCTGCGTTTCCTGAATAATCCTGGTGATATTCATTGAATCGGTTAAATCACCATAGTGAAGAAGAAGACTCCGGTTTTCAGTATTGGGATCTTCGTAAATATGATCTATTCTCTCAGTATTGAATAAACTTGCCCTGCGCTTGATCCCATGTACTTCATATCCTTTTTCGAGCAGAAATTCAGCAAGGTAAGAACCATCCTGCCCGGTAATTCCTGTGATTAATGCTTTTTTTTGATTTTTCATCGTTTCAGGTTTTACCATTTGATGATCTGTTATTTAACAAGTTTTAATCATTTGGACAATATTTACCTGATCATTTTGTCCAAATGATTAAAAATTTTATGGCCTGATTACGTGTTCTGCGTTATTTATTCCTAATCTCTGGTTAAACGATCAACTACTGTAAATAATAATATTGTTGTATTCAAAATTGCAGAAGTTAACGCAATAGTCTCTTGCGGCGACATTACCTGTGAAGGTGGCTTTTCTGGTACAATAATGGTAGCCCCCGCCTCAACATTAGGATTACTCCGAATCCTCAAGAATCGTTTTACCCTGTCAACCTCGCCATTTGCATAAACAATGTAGGCACGGTGACGCTGACCTCTGTCTGTTGTTCCCCCTGCCGCATCAATATAGCTCTGAAGGCTACGGCCCGGAATATATCTCATCGTCACAGGCGCTAAAACCCCACCATCTACCCGGATGGTTTGAAGCTCACGTGGCACATTTATGATGTCACCTTCGATTACATAGATATCATTAACCCCATGCGGATTTCTAATCGCATCATGCAGCCTTATGCCGACTGGAGTGTATGTTGTATCATTAATCGTCTCAAATGTTGTAAGTGTTGCATCTGTCAAATTTAATAAGTCAATCATTCCATTATTTGCGAAACCTCCAAATATTGACTGTTCAGTGCCAGTTTCAAGAATTCTCATCATAGAAGCACTTTCAGGTGAAGCATACTGAGAAAGCCCCCCAGCTTGCCTGATAATATCACTGAGTCGAGTATTTCTTCGTTCTAAAACATATTAACCGGGATATTGCACTTCACCTTCGATTCTGACTATTAATTGATTTTGGTAATTTGGTTTTGTACGAACAAAAATCTGGTCAAAAGGCTTAAGCCTGAACTCGCTATCCCTGTCACGAAACCTGAAATTTTCATCAATTTCAAAAATAAA